>NZ_VPDL01000026.1:0-51975 GCF_013417705.1 Acinetobacter sp. YH12235
GCAAAGCACGTAGTGTTCATGGATTTCTAGGAGGGATTTACGCGTCCTTGTGTGCATATCAACTGATCCATAAAAATAAGCCAACAATTCAAATTATGAAGTCATCGGCTTAAGCAGGATTCGGGTTATTGATAGAAAGAATTAAACAAGATATACATCTATAATCTAATATGAATAGCCAATAATTATAATTTTTACATATATTTAAACTTTATTTAGCAGATATCACTCTTTATCTTATTTAATGGGTTTAAGTACCTATATAGATCTAGTTTTTTCTCAATTTTCCTCGCTAAGAAACCCAAGAATAGAACGGCAATGACCATCAAGTTTTAGTATATAAAATGAGCAAAAGACCAAATATTTTTTTATTACGCAATTCGAATTGGTAAATTTTTGTACAAAAGAACTGATTTAGAAAAAATATTTATAGGTAGTATTATTTTTATTAATATTATATTTATTTTCTCTTAAATTATTGAATTTAAAATTTAAAATTTTCTTAAATTAAAATTAACAAAAGAATTAGATTAGCTAAACTTAATAACATTATTAATACTTTTCCTTCATTATTTGAAACTAAAAAATTAAATGAGTGTACTATATTTAGTAAAAACGTGATTAAGGTGAAGCATTTAATGTCTATTTCTCCCTTATCTAAGGCTGTCTATACATCCTTAGTTGGATTGCTATTGGCAAATACAACTACTCAGGCCGCTGATGCATTTAGTGCAGAAAGTCCGTGGATGTTGGGTGACTGGAATGGTCAACGTATCCAGCTTCAAGAGCAGGGCTATGATTTTAGCTTTGGATATACAGGTGAAATGGCGACTTTACTTTACGCGAAACGCTCAAATAGCCATGGCACAGAATATACAGGTCAGTTAAACCTGGGTGCTCATCTGGATCTGGAAAAAATTGCTGGCTGGCAAGACACTGAAGCACAAATTACAGTAACTCATCGTGATGGTCGCAACCTTTCGAATACTTCTGATGCATTAAATGGTCAGTCACTTGATCAAGCAAATGGTCATTTAAGTTCAGTACAGGAAGTATGGGGCCGTGGTCAAACTTGGCGTCTAACAGATTTCTGGATCAAGAAAAAATTCCTGGATCAAAAACTCGATGTGAAAGTCGGTCGTTTTGGTGAAGGTGAAGACTTTAACAGTTTCGATTGTGATTTTCAGAATCTGGCATTGTGCGGTTCACAAGTGGGTAACTGGGTAGGGGATCAATGGTATAACTGGCCAGTTTCTCAATGGGCTACGCGGGTTAAATATAGCCTTACCCCGGAAGTTTATACTCAGGTAGGGGTTTATGAATACAATCCTGAAAATGCTGAGAATCGTGGCAAAGGCTTTAACCTGAGCACAGACGGATCTAAAGGCGCGATCATTCCTGCAGAAGTGGTGTGGACACCGAAACTGGGTGAGCAAAAACTGCCAGGTGAATATCGTGCCGGGTATTACTACAGTACCGCTGATGCCAGAATATTTGATGGCGTGACTCCACAAGATGAACAAATCCAAACTGGTCATCATCACGGGGGGTGGATTGTAGCTAAGCAACAGCTGACTTCACATCAAGGGGATACATCACGAGGTTTAAGCGGTTTCGTGAACGTCACTGTTCATGACTCTAAAACCAACCAAGTTAGTGATATGCAAAATGTCGGTCTTGTCTACAAAGGTGCGATGAATGCCCGCCCACAGGATGAAATCGCTTTGGGTGTTGCCCGTATCAATATGAACAATGATGTATTGGGTAACCGTAGTGAAGAAGTCGATGCGGAAATCTATTACGGCATTCATGCAACTAACTGGCTAACCATCCGTCCAAACCTGCAATATGTCCATCATGTCGGCGCATATAAAGACGGTGAAAATGTCTGGGTAGGCGGAATCAAGTTTAATACGTCGTTCTAATCGGAGTTTTTAGTTGCAAATACACAATTGATTCTTCCATTACTTTGGGGCATTGATGAACTGATACTCCAAGTATTCATGTATTTATAACTAAGAACTTAACAATATGGTGTCTATGCTGCTTAAGTGCTTAGACGTTCAAGAAATCAAAAAAAAGGTGTTCAATATGAATACTTCGTCTTCAGGTTCAGTACTGAAAACGATTCTGGCAGCTATTGCTGCCATTTTCGGTTTGGTTCTGCTATTTGGAGGAATATATCTGGCAACACTTGGTGGGTCTTGGTACTACATCATTGCCGGTCTGTTCTTCCTGGCGACAGCCGTGTTATTACAAAAACGTAAAAGCACAGCCCTTATTGTTTATGCAGTATTGGTCCTTGGTACAGTGGTATGGGGTCTTTGGGAAGTGGGTTCAGACTTCTTTGCACTGGCACCACGTCTGGATATTTTAGGCCTATTCGGTCTGGCCCTGCTGATTCCTGCAGTGACTCGTGGTTTTGGTGACAGCAAAGCTGCAAAAATGGCGCTGACTGGCTCGCTGGCAATTACGATTGCTGTCATGATTTATGCTGTATTTAATGATCCGCAAGAAATCCGTGGCGAATTAAAATCACAGCAACCTGCAGTTCATCAATCTATTCCAGGTATTGCCGATGAAGACTGGCCAGCTTATGGTCGTACTCAGTCAGGTTTACGTTATTCTCCATTAAAACAGATCAATTCTGAAAACGTAAAAGATCTTGAACTGGCTTGGGAATTCCGTACCGGCGATACTAAAACAGATAAAGACTCTGGTGAAACCACCAATCAGGTGACTCCAATTAAAGTGGGGAATAACCTGTTCATGTGTTCAACCCACCAGTATCTGATTGCACTTGATCCTGCGACTGGTAAGGAGAAATGGCGCTTCGATCCTAAACTGAAAGCGGACAATACCTTCCAGCATTTAACTTGTCGTGGCGTATCTTATTATGATGCGAACAATACTGCAGGTTTTGAAAGCAGTCTGGCTGCACGCTCAACAACTTCTGCTGAATGTCCTCAGAAAGTGATCTTACCAGTCAATGATGGACGTCTGGTCGCAGTGAATGCGACTACAGGTAAAGTATGTTCTGACTTTGGTAACAATGGTGAAGTTGATCTGCAAAAAGACATGCCATTCCCATATCCAGGCGGTTATAACCCGACTTCACCTCCTGTGGTGACAGGTACAACCATTATCATCGCCGGTTCAACCACAGATAACTATTCAACTGAAGAACCTTCAGGTGTCATTCGTGGTTATGATGTAAATACTGGTGAATTGCTCTGGGTATTTGATACGGGTGCGGAAGATCCAAACGCGATTCCAGCTCCTGGTCAAAAATTCGTAAATAACTCTCCAAACGCATGGGCGCCATTGGCTTATGATGCACAGCTGGATATCGTCTATGTACCAACAGGTGTAGGTACACCGGATATCTACGGTGGTCACCGTACTGAGCTAGACGAGCGTTATGCGAACTCTATGCTGGCGATTAATGCATCTACCGGTAAATTGATCTGGAACTTCCAGACTACTCACCACGACTTGTGGGATATGGATGTACCAGCACAGCCAACATTGACTGATATCAAAGATAAAAACGGTAATATGGTGCCAGCCATCTACGTGCTGACCAAAACCGGTAATGCCTTTGTATTAGACCGTCGTACAGGTGAAGCGATCGTTCCGATTACTGAAAAACCAGTACCTCAGTCAGTAAAACGTGGTCCGCAAACCAAAGGCGAATGGTATTCAAAAACTCAACCGTTCTCTGACTTCAACCTGGCTCCTCAAGATAAATTGACGGATAAGGACATGTGGGGTGCCACCATGTTTGATCAGTTAATGTGTCGTGTATCGTTCAAAAAACTGAACTATGACGGTATTTATACACCACCCTCTGAAAACGGGACGCTGGTCTTCCCGGGTAACTTGGGGGTATTCGAATGGGGCGGTATGTCTGTGAATCCAGACCGTCAAATTGCATTGACCAACCCAATTGGTTTGCCATTTGTATCTCGTCTGATTCCGCAAGATCCGAACCGTAAGCAGACTGCCAAAGGTGCAGGTACTGAAGCGGGGGTACAGCCAATGTATGGTGTGCCTTATGGTGTTGAAATCAGTGCCTTCCTCTCTCCATTCGGCTTACCATGTAAGCAACCTGCATGGGGTTATGTGGCTGGTGTTGATCTGACCAATCATGAAATCGCTTGGAAACGTCGTATCGGTACGATTCGTGACAGTATGCCGGGCATTCCATTGCCTCCATTTAAAATGGGTGTACCAATGTTAGGTGGTCCAATCTCGACTGCAGGTAATGTGATGTTTGTCGGTGCAACTCAAGACAATTACATCCGTGCGATCAACGTGACTAATGGTGATGAGCTGTGGAAAGGTCGTCTACCTGCAGGTGGTCAAGCGACGCCAATGACTTATGAAGCCAATGGTAAGCAGTATGTTGTGATTATGGCGGGTGGTCACGGTTCCTTCGGTACCAAAATGGGTGACTCTTTGGTTGCCTATGCACTACCTGACAATAAATAATGAAGTTTTATAGTTAAGTAAAAAAGCCTGATTCGTCAGGCTTTTTTATGCAAAATACAGGCTGTTATGACAATAAAGCTTGATTAGAAAATCATGAACCTTTAGCTCAGCTTTCCTGCAAGTATTCAGTTTGATCTTATGTAGATGCTGAGTCTTTAAAATTAATAAGACACTTTTAAAACGTTTGAACTCCCATGGCATGAGTGAATGCCAGATATCAGGAATATTAGCTATGCACCTTCATACCACGCGGTTGCCGATGAAATCGACTTTATCCTGTCTGATTGCTTGTATCAGTCAAGGAATTTATGCGGAAGAACCGGTTACAGAGGTACAGCGACTGGCTCCCATTGTGGTTGAAGCAACCCGTACAGATCGTGCCATTCTGGAAACACCGGCATCTACCTATTATCTGAATCAGGAACAACAGAATAGCCTGAATGTAAATCTGTCTGAAACCTTAAAAGGTGTACCAGGTTTACAGCTGAATAACCGCGAAAATTATGCTCAGGATTTACAGATATCAATGCGGGGCTTCGGTGCACGTTCGACTTTCGGTGTGCGAGGAGTACGTTTATATGTAGACGGTATTCCTGCCACTATGCCGGATGGGCAGGGGCAAACCTCGAATATTGACCTGAATAGTCTGGATCATATTGAAGTGCTGAGTGGTCCATTTTCCTCACTATACGGTAATTCTTCTGGCGGAACCATCCTGACACAAAGCCGTGAAGGGCAGGGACCTGATTCAGTCACTTTGGGATATTCGGGCGGCAGTCAGAACAAAGGCCAAACGAACCTGGTGCTACAAGGTGGTTCAGAAAATGCTTCTGAACCAAGCTATATCATCAGTTCATCTTATTTTGATACGGATGGTTTCCGTGATCATAGTGGTGCACATAAAGTACTGAACAATGCCAAGCTGACTTGGGATCTGGACGATGGCTCTAAAATTAACTGGGTCAATAACTATGTCAAAATTGCAGCAGATGATCCAGGTGGTTTAACTCGAGATCAATGGCGAGAAAATCCTAAACAGGTCGCAGCGAATGTGTTGCTATATAATGCACGTAAAGAAATTGAGCAATTCCAGACAGGACTGACCTGGAACAAGCCGATCAATGATCAGCATGAATTGTACGGTATGGCATATTGGGGACAGCGTGAAGTCACTCAATATCAATCTATTCCAAGTACAGCACAAGGTGGTCCAAATCATGCGGGTGGTGTCATTGATTTTGACCGTCAGTTTTATGGAGCAGATCTTCGCTGGACCGGAACAGATATTTTACAAAACACTAAATTGATTGCTGGTGTGGCTGTAGATGGTATGACCGAAGACCGTAAAGGCTATCAAAACTTTGTCGGTAATACTTTAGGCGTTAAAGGTGAACTCCGTCGTAATGAAGACAATACGCTTTGGAATGCAGATCCTTATATTCAAGCATCTTATAACTTTGCGCCAGATTGGACGCTAGATGCTGGTTTGCGTTATAGCAATGTGCATTTTAAATCTGAAGATCGATACCTAAGCAATGGCGATAATTCAGGTAAAACGACTTATGAGAAATTACTGCCTTCAGTTGCATTAAGTTGGAAAATTTTTCCTGATTTAATGACTTATGCAAGCTATGCACAAGGTTTTGAAACACCAACATTTACCGAAATGGCTTATCCGGCTGATGGTAGCAACGATGTACTAAGCTTAAAAGCGGCTGAAAGTGAAACTTATGAGCTAGGATTAAAATCTGCGAATCGCTTTGGTGATATGACCTTAGCAGCATTTCAGACTCAAACCAAAAATGACATTGTTTCTGCGGGAAGTGATGGCGGGCGCTCAACGTTTCGTAATGCAGATAAAACCTTAAGAAAAGGACTGGAACTATCCTGGAGTAAAGACCTGTGGCGTGATCTGGCAGCACAAGCCAGCTATAGCTATATTGATGCAACATTTGATGCCGATATTCCAGCAATTGGTACAGTAGCTGCAGTTTCGTCAGGTAACTATATTCCTGGAATTGCTAAGAATCAGGCATTTTTTAGTTTGGGATGGAAACCTGAAAATGGCTTACATGGTGGAATAGATGTACGTTACTCAGACCGAATTTATGTTAACGACATTAACTCACAATATGCACCAAGTTATACAGTGGCTGGGGCTAATGTAGGCTATAACTGGAATGTCAAAGATTTGTCTGTAAAAACGTTTGCACGCGTAGATAATCTGTTTGATAAGGATTATTCAGGCTCAGTCATTGTCAACGAAAGCAATGGTCGTTTCTATGAACCAGCAGAAGATCGTAACTGGAGTGCTGGGTTAAGCGTGACAAAAGAGTTTTAATTTAAATCTGACTTAAGCTTTCTTAATTTATTCAAGATTCATGTTCACATGTGAATGTCCGCCAAGATCAGCAATAAGTGCGAATCTAAGGCGGACATTTTTACTTTGGAGAAACCGGACATTTCTATTTTGGATTTACATGATTCATTTCGTATAATGTATATTATGTTAAATAAGATATTATGCATATAGCCTATTCCTGTATGTAGCACTCACTAATTAGTTAATATGTCTTTTTCATCCTCGTCGTGTTAAAACGTAGTTATTAAGATTAGTTTGAAAGTTTTCTTTATATAAATCACTTAAATATTTACCTCATAACCTAGATGAAGCTCATCCGCAATTTTCCCTCGAACACCCCAATTTTCTTTTAGGAGTTTCAAATATAGTTATTTGAATATCATTAGATTTAATTTCACATAAATGACTTATATTTTTAAATAAAGCCAAAACAAATGCTTTCTTGGTCTCTTTTGTTCTTCCTTCAAATATTGAAATCTCGATAATGATATAAAATCTAGATCGATTCTTTAGGTAAATAAAATTTTCAGACTCTAAAGGTATAAATCGTTGAAAAATCTTTTGTCGGGACAACTTAGCTTTTTGATTAAAGCTTGATGGATAGCTTGAATCAGTTCTATTCTATGTACTTCGATTGTTTCATGTAAAGCATAAATTTTTATTTGAGACATTGTTTTCTACGCGCTTATAGTTAAAGTTTTAATTATAGTTAGCACTTTAATCTGGCCGACGTTGTAGTACAGCATCATTCATAAAAAGTTCAATTATTTATACAAAACAACTAAATGCTGCCCTGTCTAAATTGATAAAATTCTGGTCCTCTATAAAAAACTTGAAGATCGATAAGGACTAAAGTGAACAGACAACATGATTTACCTGAACTAAGTAAATATAGTGAGCTAAGTAGCGATGAACAAGTAGCTATTCATCAAATGCTTATCTCTTACGTACGCTCAGATCACTTTTATAATATTATCTTGACTCACAATGTTGAACCCTATGACTTGGTTAAGCTTGTAAGTATTAGTTTTGAGAATAGAGATGCAGCTATCTGGGTTCATTTCGAAACAATAACGGCTGAAAGACTAACTATGCCTCTCGATTTTATTTCAAGAATAGAAATATGTAATCAGGAAATATTTTAAATACTGAGACTTGAAGTGTTGAAATTTATTTAAGTTGCCTCGGAATTTTAAATCTATTAAAAAATAGAGACGGTTAACCCTCTCTATTTTTTAAAACTAAAAATTTAATTATTTTATAAATTTCAATAACTTAAAATTATAAATATAGCATGTAATATATCAATTTCTTTAAATTAACATATCACATGTTACATCTTAATTTGATTAGGCCATCACCTGGGCTTTGTATAAATCATCTTCGTGCTGTCTGAGTAATTCTATAAAAGCAGGAATAGTATCTGGATCCAGGAGATAAGGATTAAATCCATCATGATGATTCTTGATAAAGAACTCAATGAGATCATTATGGACATTGGCATACTTCATGTGCCAACTAGAGAAAAGATATGAGTCAATTAGTTCATAAGAAAGAATTTCACAGTTCTTATGGCGTGGATCTTTAACTATTCGATTATAGAAAAGGTCTTTTACACTTTCTTCAGTGCCTTCCAAACACTGGACAAAATAATTATTTCCGAAATAGAGTGCACCAAAGATTTTGTGTAACTCATTAAATTCTAAGGCTTCTGTTAAAATATTATAAAGTTCAGAAGTAGAGTATCTCTCATCTTTGAACTTACTTACATATAAAAGCCTTACGTCATTCATAATAAAAAATTCCTCCTGTTTAAAAAAAGTTCATACGAAAATATAAAAATTTGAACGAATGGTCAATAAAAATGTAATGACAAGGTAATTTATTGATTGAATTATATACTTCTTATTATTGGGGTTTTCATATAGCTGTTTGATCTTTTAAATCAGGATTCATGACAAGGTTCTCTTTTCTTCAAGAACCTTGTGTTATTGAATTACAGGTCAGTTTATTTTTCTTGCTTTTCTATATGCACTGTTGCTGTTCGCCCTGCAACGAAGGCAAGTTCATTCTTTGGTAATTCATCCAGAATAATCTTAACAGGGACACGTTGGGCTAAACGTACCCAGCTAAAGGTTGGATTCACATTCGCTAAAAGACCTGAACCAGCAGTACGTTCGCGATCTTCAATCCCCGAGGCAATACCTTGCACATGGCCCTTAAGTTTTTGCGAATCACCCATCAGCTGAATTATAGCTGGTGCCCCTACGTAAATTTTATCCAGTTTTGTTTCTTCAAAATAACCCACTACATAGAGTTGTTTGCGATCTAGTAATGCTGCAACCGCTTGGCCAACTTTGACATAGTTCCCTTCTTTTAATTCAAAATTTGATAATGTCCCATTTGCTGGAGCAACAACTTCTGAACGATGTAAATTAAGTTGCGCGAGATTGAGGTTATTCTCGGCGACTTGTATTAGTGCTTTTTGCTGTTCGATATTCGCTTTTGCCTGTTCGATTGCAGCTAAGGACTGCTCATGCTCGGCATGTGATTCATCTCGTGCAGCAAAAATCTGATCCTGTTCCTGTTTTGAAATAGCACCATCCATTAAACTTGAATAACGGCTCGCATTCTTGTCTGCCAGATGAATACTTGCTTGGGATTTCACGACATTGGCTTTAGCATTCGCCAGTTCAGCCTCAGCTTGCGCTAAACCTGCTTTTGCTTTCGCAAGATCCGCACGAGCTTCTTCAACATCTAGTTCTTGACGTTCAACATCAATTTTAAATAATGGTTGCCCTTTCTTGATGGTCTGGTTATCTTGCACCAGTACTTCTGTGACCAGGCCTGAAATATCTGATGACACCTGAATAACATCACCACGTACACGCCCGTCCCTCGTCCATGGCTCAGAATTATAATAATTCCAGATATGTCGAATCACTAAAATGGCGAGAACAGCCACTACCGTCAAAAGTACAGGTCGCAAATATTTGCGTAAATTGACAGATGTCATATACGGTTTCCCTCAATCATTTTAATATCAGGCCTCATAGTAATAAGCCTGCCCAATGGACGGCGCCCAGCAAAAGTACGTAAATGCATAAGTAGAAAATATTCGGCATGATGATCCAGTCATTTGCGACTAGTTTATCTAGCCACTTCATCAAGATTCTGAGCAGTACATAGGCAATCACAGCTTGAATCAATAAAATCGGCACATACACACCATAGATATTCAGCTCTCCCATGTATTAATCTCCTGCGCCTGCATATCTTGGCGGTGTCTTGATATGACATAAGCTGCTACGAATATTGTTGAGTGAAATATGCAGCCGTTCTACAACATCTGTATGTTCCTGCATGATGAGATCTGCTTCTAGAGCCTGTATGTTGTTAATTAACTGTGTGAAGGCAGCATCATAATTTTGTCCAATTTCTTTGGCACGAAAATATTCATCCAGCTGTATTTGAAGATCTTCGAGTTGCTGGGTCAAAGGCTGCTGTTCAGGTAACTTGAGTATGAGTTCCTGTAACCGTGCCAGATCCACGACGGCGCTGGATTCAATGAGTGCCTGATTGATTTTATTTTTCAGATCTTCAGATTCTACTGCTTTAGTATTTAATACCCCGATGCGGTCAATCATCGTACGTAAATGAATACGGAACCGTACCCCATAAGGAATATACAGTGCCTGACGAATGGCTCGATTATGAATAGCCAAAATGCGCTGTACGGTTATATCTGGCGACATTGCACGGATCATATGGATAATAAATACAGCGATGATTGGCCCGATCACTGTACCAATTGCTGCATCGAAGAAAGAAATTTGATCCAGGGTATAACGGTTCTGAAAATTCAGCCCCATGATCGTCCCCATCAACAAAGGCAAACCAATTCCAACTAAGGGTGGATGCAAAAAAAGCATCAGGCAATATACGCAGAATGGTGCAAGTACAAGTGCTAACTGCCAAAATTCTATAATGTTTGGAAAAATTCCATAGGCATATATGAAGATCACGATCGAAGCATATAAGCTACTGCGAATAAACAGCTTCAATGCAGGCACCGGATTATCCAGCGCCGTTAAGATACATGCACTGATCGCAGCCATTTCAGCCAGCATAAATCCAGCTTTCCAGCCGCTTAAGATCCAAAAGGCAGTAGCAATAAAAACTGTGAGGCATGCAGAAACCCCGCCCCGCACTGCTACGCCATGATCACGATGTAAAGTTGGATAGTTTGTAGTAAGTGGAACAATCATTTCAGGCAGTGAAGTATCCCCCTGTTGGATTCGCTGCCAGATCAACTTAATTGCATGGATATTCTGAATAAAATGACGGATATCCATTTTCAAACTTTTCAATATTACAATTTGCTCATCTTTTGAATGTTCAAAAATTTTTAGGAAATCTGTTTCAAAATCAGTAGGAAGCTGATTCAATTCAGACTCTTTCAATAGATGTTCATCTGTTAGATATGTATTAATTTTGGAATGTAAATCTGCCAATGACTGGCGATATCCTGTATCAATGAAGTCTAACTGTTGCATGCGTTCAGACATCGCCACCAAATTACTCACCAGCATTGTGATCTGGTTCAGCATTTCCTGTAGTGGTTTGGTCATTCCCTGTAGAGCTGACTTTTCATAGCTTAAATGCACAGCCATGACATGAATATCTGCAATATCTGCAGCCAATTGGCTTAAAGCTTTTGTATAGTTCTGGTCTTGACGTGGTTCTAATAGAATTTTATTAAAAATCTGCTGAGTATCCGCTAAGGTTTTACTGACACGACTTTTCACTGCGGGGCCAATATGCATTGGAAATATGGTCGTCGTCACAATCGCGCTGCAAACGACGCCAATAGTAATTTCCAGAAAGCGTCCTACCGCCATATCAAATAATGAAGCAGTATCAATAAAGTAAATGATATTAAAGCAGACGATGACTGTCGTATATCCAGCCAGCATCAATATATAACTGCGCGGTGTACGATCAAGCAGAGAGAAATATAAGCAAAGACCAACCCAACAGGATAAAAACAGCGTAAACAACCACGGCGTATTGATTAGCCAAGGAGTAACTGCAACTGCCACAATTGCGCCTAATAAAGTACCTAGTACACGATAGATACTTTTTGAAGCGGTCATTCCCGTATAAGGATTGGCAATAACGAAAACTGTGCCAATAGCCCAAATCGGATAAGCAAGATCCAAACTCAACGCAACGTAGAGCGCCAAAATACCAGCCACAAACGTTTTAGTCGCAAAAATCCAGTCCATTTTATTTGGACGAAATGCGAGTAAAGATTTTATAAGCAGCATGGTTTCTCTCTAAGAGCTTATTTTATTTTCTAAAGCAAATAACCTGCCCACCAAGCCCAAAGAACTCAGTGACAAAATTTTTACTTGTTGAAAGTCTATAAAATTAGAATATTCAGCTGATTAAACTGAAACTGGTTGATGAAAATATAAAAAGCAAAAGATAATGCTTTGCTTAATTATTCATCATTGGATATTTGTGTAAGTAATTTTTTCAAATAAACGCTTTATTGTCAATAAAAATATCTCTATATGAGAATAAGTATGATTTTTTATCATTGCACAGGCAGTTAGGCTGAATATTTGTATCTTTTCTTCCTCTATCCTCATGATTCGAGAATTTAAGATAAATAGTTGCCTCTACTACCCTCTTTTAAGCTAAAGTGAGTCATCATCTTTTTCAATGGTCAGCACTTCAGGTTTTTTTATGGCGCAAGCAAGTTTTGGAAAAATTCTTACGGTTCTCGATCTATTTTCGTTATCACGTTCAGTGATTAATGTAGATATCATCAGTGAAGAATTAAACCTCTCCAAACCTACCAGTTATCGCTATTTAAAAGAATTGGTATCGGCTGAATTATTACAGCGAATCAGTGGCACATCCGGTGACTATACGCTGGGTTCGAAAATTGCTGTTCTGGATTATATTTCAAGAAAAACTGATCCTTTGGTTCAGATCAGCATTCCCTTTATGCAGGAAATCGTCGAACGGACTGAGTTCTCTTGTATATTGACTCATCTCAATTATGATTCTTGTATCGACTTACATGACGAAGTCTTTAAAAATGCACATCTGCTTTCATTCGGACGCGGTTGTCCACGTCCTGTCTATGTAGGTTCATCTTCAAAAGTCATCATGGCACATTTACCGAAACAAGTGTTGCTTGACTATTATCAACGTTATGCAGATGCATTTGCAGAAGTAGGATTTGTGCAGAATGAAACCGCTTTTCTGGAACAAATGAGAAAGATCAAAAAACAGGGATATTATTATTCTAGTGGTGAACTTGATCCTCAAGTTGCAGGTTTGTCTGTACCAGTTAAATTCTCTCTTAAAGAGCCACCTTTAGCGCTTACTTTATTAGCTTCAAAAAATAGATTTGATTTTGTAAATCTGGAAAAATTAGTACAAATTCTTCAGGAGAAAGCACAGATTATTGAAAAGAAGCTCCTGCACCATCCTGAAAGCACAAGTGACATTCGTAATAATTTAACCAAATAAAATTTAAATTATGTTTGAAAAACTATTTATATTCTCATAATATGATTATCAGTCTTTAAGCCATAGCATTCTTACTGAATTAAATGGCGAGAAGATTCCTCAGAGGTAAAAAAGCCTATTTCGAATGAGATAGGCTTTTTTATTTTAATTTTGGATTTATAGCAATAATGCAGATACATTTAAGGAAAGTTAAGAATTTTGCAATTGCAATGTGTAGATAAAATCTAAAATCAGAAATCTAAAAACGTATAAATTCATCCATTTTATGCTTTTCATCTTAGCTCTGCTTTAGAACCCTTCTTGATCGAAAAAAGATAACTAAGAAATCAATTAAGCTTTCTCTAATTAGATCATAAAAATTTTATAATTTAAGAATATTATCCCAGTAAGGCGGATCTCCAATTTCTTTTAAAATGAAATCAAGCACAGTTCTGACTTTTTGTGAACGAATTCTGTTTTCGGGAGAAACCAGATGAATCCCTATAGAATAAGGCTCTACTGTACTGATCCAGTCAGGAAGAAGTTGAACCAGTTTATGGGTTTTAAAATAGTCTTCCGTAAAAATCCAGGTTGGAAATAATACAATCCCCCGTCCTTCCAATGCCGCATCTACCAAGACTTCTGCATTATTACTTCTTAAAGGCCCTTGTGGCTCAATTAAAACCGGAGTGTCATGCTCTTGCTGACGGAAATACCAACGTTGGCTGCCTGAAACGCCCTTATACACCAAACATTGATGATTCTGAATCTCGTGTGGGGAATGTGGAGTTCCATATTTTTCAAGATATGCAGGACTCGCACACAGCACATATTGTTGATCACAGATCTTGCGTGCGATTAATGCTGAATCTTGTAATGAGCCAATCCGTATGGCAATGTCTACACCTTCTTGTACAGGGTCAATAAAAGTATCCGTCAAGATCAGCTCGACTGAAAGATCTGGAAAGCTATCATGCAATTTATTCACTATATGCGATATATGTAGCCTTCCCAGCGCAACCGCTGTATTGATACGAATTAACCCTCTGATCGCATTTTTACCAGAAATTTCTTCATTGGCCAGATCTAGCGTATCAAGCACTTCCTTAATTTGCACAAAGTACTTTTCTCCTATGTCAGTTAGCCGAACAGAGCGTGTATTACGATAAAAAAGTTGTTGCCCAATTTCCTGTTCAAGTTTGGAAATAAAACGAGATACTGAGGAAGATGAAACCTGAAAATGCTTTGCCGTAGCTGAAAAACTGCCTGTCGTTGCCACCATCACAAAATAGCGTAATGCATTGAGTTGCATACTTGATCTATCCCTGAATTTAATTCAATCATTTTATTATTGTCATAATAGCAATTATGTTTTGAAAAATTGCGGAATTGTAGCTTTTAAATAAGAGAATATAATTCGTTGCTTTCTTCCTTTGGAAAGCATATATGAAACAGTTGTGGATTTTCCCATTAGTCGTTCTTGCAGGTATGGGGTTATCTGTTGAAGCGGGTTTACTGGGTCCACTCGGGGAAGAAATTGGGCATTTCTGGGCGACCTTGGGAATTTTCGCGATCGGATCACTGCTCTTAACCTTGGGGTTGATCTTCAACCGTCCAAAGCTTTCTCTTATGTTCAAGCAGCCACGGTGGCAACTGACTGGCGGTATATTAGGCCCTATATATGTAGTGGCTTTAACTGTAGCGACACCTCATATTGGCGTTGGCCTGACCATGGTGGGCATCCTGTTTGGCCAGGTTGCAACCAGTCTTATTATTGATCACTGGGGTTTGTTAGGTAGCCATAAACGGGCTGTAGACAAATATCGTATTGGCGCGCTGGTAGCTATTTTAGCTGCATTATGGCTTATTCAATAAGGAAGCTTCTCCATGATTTATATAATGTTATTAGTCGTTATTTTTGGCGGAGCAGTTTTATGTGCTCAATCTTCAATTAATGGTCGTTTGGGTGCTAAAGTAGGTGTATTAGAAAGTTCTTGGCTGACATTTGTCTTAGGTGCTCTAGTCAGTTTTCTAATCGCTTTCTTTCTTGAACCCAACCATGCATTGAATTTATTCACCGCACCAAGATGGCAATTAACAGGTGCATTTTTTGGCGTGGCCTATATGCTTACGATTGTATTTGCTATGCCTAGACTGGGCGCTGCTGCCACCACTGTCGCCGTCATTAGTGGCCAGTTATTAATGAGTCTGCTCATCGATCATTTTGGATGGTTGAATAATCCGGTGATTCATTTAGATGGATCCAGACTAGCAGCAATTGCCCTATTAGCTGTTGCACTATTTTTTATCTATAAAAGTAATATTGCAGCCAAAGCACAAGCTGAAAATTAAGATACTGTGAAAGGAAAGAGATTTTAGGTTTTAAAATCTCTTTTTTTATGAGCTCATAAAGTTATTTTGAGGAATCTAAGGGTAATATTAGGCATAGTTCATAAGTCATTTCACTTAAGCATGCATAATCAATTTTCAGGCAATAAACAAATTCGTGTAGTCTCAAACTTTTCAGAACTCGTTAATTCGGATTTTAAGGGTGCGATGAATGCGATTTGCTGGTCTAGAAATTTAGCGGGTGATTTTGCCGAGATCGTGAATAAGCTTCATTTACAGGAAAATATGACTGAAGTTTCAATTGATGATCTTATGAAACTCCAGCTGTCAGAAAGCGGTCATCTGGCAAGAAAGATTATCTTAGAAGATATACAGCTACTGACTGACTACGGCGCTTCCCCTTCACTCAATCTGCTCAAATGCTATGAACGGGATGATGAGCTTGATTTTATTACTACAGATGTCTATTCATTTCATGTCGATCGCTCACCGATTGAAACAGATACTTTCTTATGTACCTATCATGGCGCTGCAAGCGATATCTTGCCTAATGATCAGGTGGAACAAAAGATTCTGATTCCAGAAATCAGGGCAAAGCTGAAAGAATTATATGATGGCCCAGAAGCCGGATTTGAAGATTTTCTGGAAGAGTATTTCTTTGATCTGCATTATCAACCTAAGCCTAATGCAAAACCTGTAAATTTAGGTCAGGGACATCTTTGGCGATTGGCAGTCGATCATCCAGCCCAAAGAGCCCTACCTTGTGTACATCGGGCTCCGGTTGAAAATGAGGGTGAATATCGATTGCTTTTGATTTGTTAAATTCGATACAAATCTTAAAAATGAGAAAATCCACATTATCTTATTGTCATTTTTCTCATTTTCATTCAAGCAAATTCTAACTGTCCAACCGAATGGTAAGTACGATTAAAATACACCAGGCTCTGATCTTGTTCGCTCCGTTGAATCGCAACCACTCGACACATAAAGATACTATGTGTCCCTACTTGCTGGATATTCTCGATTTCACAGTCAAAACTCACTAATGCATCGCCTAGTACAGGTGAGCCTGTTTTTAGTATTGTCCAAGAACCTAATTGAAATCTTCGTTCAGAACTGAATTTGCTGGATGCGAATGCATTAGAAATCTGTTCGTGCTGTGGACCCAAGACATTCACCGACAAAATTTTGTTCTCGATAAAATGCGCATGTGAGCGAGATGACTGATTCATACAGACCAGCAATGTCGGTGGTGTATCAGTCACGCTGCATACTGCAGATGCCGTAAAACCATGCATTCCTGTCTCACCCGAGGTTGTAATGACATTCACTGCTGTGGTGAGTAAGGACATGGCATTTCTAAAGTCAGTCGCTTCAATCATCTCTTAAATCCCTAATTGACTATCGCTTTGATGAAGAGCGGTAAAAGTACATGTATTCCTTATACAGCTCTTAAGACAAATGAATACTCAGGCTGTCAGTTCTTGACGAACAATAGCTGCGCCAGCACTTAAAGCATTCAGTTTGCCTTGTGCGACTTGACGCGATAAAGGTGCCATACCACAGTTGGTTGAAGGATACAGCTTGTCAGCATCCACGAACTGAAGCGCCTTTCGTAAAGTATCTGCAACCTGTTCTGGTGTTTCAATTTGATTGGTTGCGACATCTATGGCGCCGACCATGACTTTTTTGCCACGAATCAATTCAATCAGATCCATTGGTACATGAGAGTTTTGGCATTCAAGTGAAACAATGTCAATCTTGGACTTTTGCAGTTTCGGAAAAATTGCTTCGTATTGGCGCCACTCTGAACCTAGAGTCTTTTTCCAGTCCGTATTGGCTTTGATACCGTAACCATAGCAGATGTGTACTGCTGTTTCACATTTCAGACCTTCAAGCGCTCGTTCTAATGTGGCAATGCCCCAGTCATTTACTTCATCAAAAAATACATTAAATGCAGGCTCATCAAACTGGATGATATCTACACCTGCTGCTTCGAGTTCAAGTGCTTCCTGATTCAGGATTTTTGCAAATTCCCAAGCCAGTTTTTCACGGCTCTTATAATGAGCATCATAAAGCGTATCGATCATGGTCATTGGACCCGGCAACGCCCATTTGATTGGCTGCTTAGTTTGACTACGCAAGAACTTGGCATCATCTACAAATACAGGTTTCTTGCGAGCGACAGCACCCACGACGGATGGCACACTCGCATCATAGCGATTTCGAATACGCACCGTCTCACGCTTTTCGAAATCCACACCTTCCAGATGTTCAATAAAGGTGGTCACGAAGTGCTGACGGGTTTGTTCGCCATCACTGACGATATCAATGCCTGCCTGTAGTTGCTCATGTAGGGACAAGCTCAAAGCATCTCGCTTGGCTTCAAGGAGCTGCTCGCCTTCCAGTTTCCAGGGTGACCAAAGTTGCTCAGGTTCGGCAAGCCAAGACGGTTTCGGCAAGCTGCCAGCTGTAGATGTTGGGAGTAAAATGCTCATGTCTAATCTTCTATCTCTATATTCGTTAATTTATTTCTTCATTCAGGCAGTATGCTCTTGATGAGCATTATCTACAGTAAAATTTGCGGCCCACTTTTCAAGAATGTCTTTATACGGCTTAATAAAATTTTCTTCTGTCCATTTGCCCTGCTTAACTGCTAATTGACTACGCTCCACACGGTCGTAAACGATTTGTGTCAACGAATAATCCTGATAATTCAGGCTTGGTTGATAGATCAAACCTGCAGGCGAATTGGTGTTGTAAATTTCAGGACGATAAATCTTCTGGAAACTTTCCATGGTACTGATCGCACTGATAAGTTCGAAGTCCGTGTAATCACGCAATAAGTCACCGGCAAAATAGAATGCCAACGGTGCATTACCATGTTCAGGTTTGAAATAGCGAACGCTTAAGCCCATCTTTCTGAAGTATGCATCTGTACGTGAATAATCATCATTTTTATATTCCACACCGAGTACAGGATGCACATGTGCAGTACGGTAATAGGTTTTCGTGGTAGATACACTCAGGCAAATCACCGGCTGTTTCTTAAACTCGGCTTTAAACACATCTGAATGAATTAAATGCTGATAAAGTTTGCCGTGCAAATCACCAAAGTCGTCAAGCTTTGCATCAGCTTTATCACTGAAAGTTGGCAATACAACGCTAAAGTCATAATCACGTACATAAGATGAAAAGCTGTTGCCAGTCATGCCTTCAATGCGTTCATTGGTTTGATGATCAATGACGGTACTTTTCAGCATCTCGATAAAAGGGAAAGTTTGACCATGGCCTTCAACATCAAGTTCCGCAGAGATAATGTCAATTTCAAGGGAATAACGGTCGCCTTTAGGATTATCACTTGTCGCTAATGAATTAAAACGATGATTTATCATGGCTAGAGTTCTGCGCAGATTTTCCTGTCGACTTTCACCACGTGCCAGATTGGCAAAGTTGGTTGTTAAACGTGTGTTGTCTGCGGGTTGATAATTTTCATCGAAACGGATGCGCTTGATTGAGCATGTAAATTGATTATCCATGGAGATTCACTATCCTAAATTTTTAAATAAAGCCAAATTTCTGTATAACTTCATTTAAACGTGAATCTAGAGATGAGTAAAACGATATAAATTCAGTAAAACATGAGAGAAATTCACTATAGCTGAATTAATTGTATGAATACTTACTCAAAATTAAATAGAACGAAATACAGTTTCTCATTCAAAAATAAATATAGATCGCCTTTTATAAAAATGAGCTATCAATTTAATTTTAAAGGTAAAAATTATTGATATGTCTTTCAATTGGCTCTTGCTGTAGCACCTAGTTTGCATCATTTATTTTAACAACACACAACTTCTGCGTATAAGCAGAACCGACATCGATATAGTGGCAATTATCAATTTGAGTATGGTTTTTTACAATCGTATGACCCAGATAGATCTCATCGATATTTTTAACGGTTCCATAGCGATAAGAATGATTGCGAATTCTCCCTCTACCCCAAAGAGCATTGGTATATGCTGAAGTTAAGCTTGGAATTCTATTTTCACCTTTTGCAATTTTCTTTTTAAATACATTCCAGTCATTAAGCGCAATATCTGCGTGTAAAATGCCAATCTTTTTATGTTTTAGGTTTAGTTCAATGGCCAAAGGAAGTGCAGAAAAAATTTCACTGAGTTCATCCTGTTTTTCGGTAGATAAAAGATAGAACCACTCACCGCCATTCTGGGCATGCATATCCTGAATCCATGCATCGTCACGGCCCTTAATACACATTTCCTCATGATTACCGCGAACGCAATAAAACCAGGGTTGACTAACCAATGAAACACATTCCAGGTTTTCATTACCTCGATCGACCAGATCTCCGGTACAAATCAGTAGATCTTTCTCAAAATTAAAATGAACTTTCTCTAATTCTTGCATGAGCAAGCTATAACAACCATGCAGATCCCCAACCACATATATGGCAGAGAAATCAGATCCATAAATTACCTTAGTTAAAGTGTTCATAAGTATCTTCTATAACATGGAACCCTGTCTGCCAAACCTGAAGCAAAAGATGATTCTTAAATCATATCTTTTAATTTTAATGCTGTTTAAAACCTTAAAGATGATTTTTTAACATTATTTATCTACTACAATTAAATTATTTTAGTCATAAAGCCCTTTGTAAAATATAGGAAAGTTCACATAATGTTAACTTTTGTATAAATATATTATTTTTTTGTAAGTTTAAGCTTACATCGATTGGAGCAAATACTCTATATCCTGTTTCCTCAATTTTTGACATTATGTTTCACATAAAGAGTCAGCAAGGAAAGCTGATAATAATCGCATTACAATGATAATAAAGTCGAAAGACAGCGAACTTACTGGGATGGTAAGTGATAAAAGTAGAGACTACAGCCGCTAAGCCTTATAGTTTTGGGAGAGACTATAAGGCTTTTATTTTATTAGCATCTACTTATTTATTGATTCGGTGATACTCGCCAAATCACGTTCCCTACATCATCAGCAACTAATATTGCGCCTTGAGCATCTGTAGCTACACCCACAGGCCGACCAAATGCATCTCCATTTTTGCTTAAAAATCCGGTCAGAACCTCTTGAGGCTGACCAGAAGGCTGACCATTTTGAAATGGCACAAAAATAACTTTATAACCACTATGAGGTTTCCTATTCCAGGAACCATGCTGGCCAATGAGTGCACCATCACGATATTGGGATATTAAATTAGCCTTATAAAATGTCAGACTCAGTGATGCAGTATGATTCCCCAATGCATAATCTGGCTTAATTGCTTTCGCGACCAGTTCAGGCTTTTGCGGTTTTACCCGGGTATCCACATGCTGGCCATAATAACTATAAGGCCAGCCATAAAAAGCGCCATCTTTTACTGAGGTCATATAATCAGGAACCAGATCATTGCCCAGTTCATCGCGCTCATTCACTACAGTCCATAATGCTTCACTCTGAGGCTGCCAGTCCATGCCATTGGGATTACGCAAGCCTGTAGCAAACGGCCGGGTTTTACCTGTAGAAAGATCCAATTCCATGATCAGGGCGCGTCCTTCTTCCTGAGCTATGCCATTTTCAGCCACATTACTATTGGAGCCTACCGTAATGTAGAGCTTTGTCCCTGCAGGATTGGCAATAACATTTTTTGTCCAGTGATGATTTAAGAGGCCAGCGGGTAAGTCCAATACTTTAGTGCCTTTTTCTTTGATCTGGGTCATACCTGGCTGATAAGAGAATCGCACTAAAGCATCTGTATTTGCGACATAAAGCATATTACCCACTAAGGTCATTCCAAACGGCGAGTTTAAATTTTGCAGAAATACTGTTTTCTGATCAGCAATGCCGTCTTGATCGCTGTCACGCAACAGGCTAATACGGTTGGCGCTCGGATAGGATGATCCTGCTCTTCTCATCACCATTTTCATGATTTTGCCTTTAATGCCTTTACTATCTTCGGGCTTAGGCGGAGCATCGGTTTCAGCCACCAGTACATCTCCATTCGGCAATACATATAACCAGCGCGGGTGTTGAAGGCCTTGTGCAAATGCTTGCACTTTTAAACCCGATGCCGGCGTCGGCATGACGCCTTCAGGCCAACCTTTTGCAGGGGCAATGTTGACGACCGGAAACGGTCTTGATTTTGGTTCAGGTAAAGACGGCTGAGCGCCATAACTATCTGTTACGGGTGTTTTGGATGAAACTGTACAGCCGGTAAATGCCAATATGATTACGGTACTTAAGGCTGATAGGAGAAATTGAGCCGCCATGGTATTTCCTTGCTTTTTGTTTTTATCTCTCCCATTTTAAAAGGTGGTTGAAATCGTAATGATATAGTTCTTGTAGTTTCTGGTTGTGGATTGATTGCCGTAAATATACTAGTGACGCAAGCTGCCCAAAGCATAGAACACGGTCTAATTTTTTACTTATATTCACTCCAATCTTCTTAAATAAATGGCCATGCAATACTTAATAAAAGTAAAAGTCCTAATACAGCACAACTGATTTGCCAGAAACGTAAAGGATCACGTTCAATCATGGTAGGAGCTTTGGATTTTAATAATTCCTTGGATGGGTGTTCCAGATCATGGATCAATTCAGTCAATGCCTCATAACGATGCATCGGCTCGATATTCAGTGCCTTTTTTAGAATCTGGTCTAACCAGAGTGGTAAATCCGGCCGATATTTTTGAATGGAATGATATTGAACTTTTTTCATCTGTTTCAATGACTTACATCGAGCTAAATCTGTACCATAAGGAAGCTGTTTAGTCAGTAAATAATAAGCCATGGCTGCCAAAGAAAATTGATCGGACTGAATCGATGGTGAATGTTCAATGAAATATTCAGGCGCCATAAATGCCAAGGTACCAAGTGGCCGATTCACATGTTTAGGATTAATTTCGACTAAACCTCGTACAGCAGTTGAACCATAATCAATCAGTTTGACTTTAAGTGTATTATCAACGTTTAAGACCATAATATTTTCAGGACGTACATCTTGATGCAACATTTCCAGTCGGTGCATTGCATTTAAGGCCAATGCTGTTTGCTGCAAAATAGGGAGAATATCTTCCATCTGCAAAGGCTTTTTCTGTTGATGCAGCCAGCGATCTAAGGTTTCTCCCTGCAAATATTCATAACTCTGGAATAAATATTTTTTCTCTGATTGATGCGGATAACATTGCAGCAGATTTTCGTGCTTAAGACGCTTTGACACCCAGTCCTCAAGTTGAAACTGTTCAACAGCCTGTTCATCTTGCTGCAAATCTACTGCCAGAGTTTTAATCACTAGCGGTTGCCGATCATGATCGTGTGCCAAATACAGGCAACTGCGGTGATTTTGGTGCAGGATTTTGTCAATGGCATAGCCTTCAAATGCTTCACCTTTGCTGAGCTGGGGTGGAAAGACATAATCCTGGTGCATATAAAACTGATCTGGTTCAAGCAACTGCTCAATACGGAGCACTTGAAGACTTAAATTATCATCACTGCCCTGTTTTAAAGCCTGTTCAACCAGGAATTTGGCAAGCTGATTTAAGTGATCTGCTGCTAAGGTGAAATCTAATAATTGTTGGTCTGTAACAAACTCATAAACCCCATCAGTCATGAGTAGAAAGACATCTTTTTCTTTTAGTTCAAGGCTTTGATAATCAATTTCAATACGATAATCCACCCCTAAGGCACGACTGAGATAATGTTCTGTCGAAGACAGACAGACGCGATGATCATGGGTTAATAATTCAATTTCACCATCTCGGATTCGATAGATACGACTATCACCGACGTGAAAAATATGCGCCTGATGCTGCTTTAAAATAAGTGCGGATAAGGTACAGACATAGCCCCGGTCTTTATCGAAACGTCCCTGACTTTGTTGAGTTTGTGCATATAACCATGAATTTGTGGCGCGAATCACCCGTGCTGCTGAAGTCTGGGTGCTCCAGGCATCCGAAGTCGAATAATAATCTGAGAGAAAACTGCTGACGGCTGTTTCTGCGGCAATGTGACTGACATTGCTACTGCCGATCCCGTCGGCAATCGCACAAGCTATACCTTTTTGCTTCAGTACATGACCTTCTGGTAAAAAGATGCCATAAAAATCCTGATTCTGATCTTTAATACCAGCCGTAGAATATTGTCCAATAGCGACTTTTAATGTTTTTTTCATATTGAAAACTCAAAAAAGGGATCATATTGATCCCTTTAAAAATGATTCATTATTAGAATTCTTTTTTCGCGCCAGTACGTACATGTGTGGTGTAAAGTGCCAGACCTGTTAAGGCTAAACCACCGACCAGATTACCTAAAGCAACCGGTAATTCATTCCACAGGAAATAATCTGCAATCGAGAAGTCACCACCCATCATCATGGCAAATGGGAACAGGAACATGTTTACCACTGAATGTTCAAAGCCCATGGCAAAGAACAGCATCACTGGCATCCACATTGCGATGAACTTGCCACTCACTGTAGTTGACATCATCGCACCAATCACCCCTAAAGACACCATCCAGTTACACAGCATGCCGCGAATAAAAATAGTTATCCAACCTGAGAAACCATAAGCCGCATAACCTAAGGTACGGTCTTCACCAATATGAGAAATCTTTTCACCGACTGGATTCGGATCAGTCGCAAAGCCCATGGTATAAACAGCAGCCATCAGTACTGCAACGACTAAACACCCAGTAAAGTTACCTAAAAATACCAGTCCCCAGTTTTTTAAAATGCGTGCCCAGGTTACGCCAGGACGTTTATCCAGCCATGCCAGCGGTGTTAATACAAATACCCCGGTTAGCAAGTCATAGCCCAATAAATACAACATGCAGAAGCCGACAGGAAACAGTAATGCGCCAATCAGCGGCACACCAGTTTGCACTGCAATCGTAATTGCAAATACGGCTGCCAAGGCCAAAATCGCACCTGCCATAAAGGCACGAATCAAAACATCACGGGTTGCCATATGAAGCTTGGATTCACCCGCATCTACTACTTTTTTTGCAAACTCCGCAGGAGCAAGATATGCCATGTTGTCGTCCTCTTTTTCAATATACGGACCTGTTTTTCGAAAAAAAGACGCCTAAGATCATTGAAGACCTTAGGCGCCGTTGCCTTGAATATTAGAACAGGTAATGGTGAATGGCGTCGTTGCCATGTATATCGAAATAGAAGCAAAAGCTATGCCACAAATAATTAACAATCGCTTAAATATTCATTTTCTATTTAGCATGAACTCTAGAATGCTGTTGGCATGATATCTGCATTATCCGTTCTGCATACATTCATTTGAGAATAATATGGAGAGGATTATGATTACCCATCGTCAACAAGTAACTGATATGATCATTTCAGCGAAAGTTTTAAAGTCAATTAAGTGGTCAGATGTTGCCAAAGAGATTGGTCTTTCTAAAGAATGGGTAACCGCTGCATGTTTAGGTCAGATGGCGTTTAATAAAGAGCAAGCAGAAAAGATTGGTCAGATTTTTGGCTTAAGTGATGAAGCCGTTGCATGGCTACAGATCGTGCCATATAAAGGTTCCCTGCCAACCAGCGTACCGACCGATCCTTTAATTTATCGTTGGTATGAAGTGGTGAATGTATATGGTTCTACCATTAAAGAACTGATTCATGAAGAATTTGGTGACGGTATTATGAGCGCGATTGATTTTAGTATGGATATTCAACGCGAAGAAAATCCGAATGGCGACCGTGTCAATGTCGTATTGTCTGGCAAGTTCTTGCCTTATAAAACTTATTGATCAATATCATTTATAAAAAGCCATCAATGTGATGGCTTTTTTTTATTTCATTTTTCTTTTTATATTTGAGTATTAATCTCATTCTCTACATGAAAAAAATTTAGCGAATATACTTTATAAATTTAAAAATTAATATGAAGTCAATAATTTACATATTATTTTACTAAAATAAATCGTTTTTATTTTAAGCAAAATCTTAACCCCTTCTTCTTTTAATCTGCTTTAACTGCAAAGTATTCCTCTATCAATGAGTAATTTTTAATTTAAATTTCCTATTGTATTTAGATTGATTTAAAAATATCTAATCAATAACATTAGCGATAATTATTATCATTTACATTCATTAAAATGTTTTATACCAATCATCCAACTTTCAAGCTATCTTTGCTCAGTTTTGCCATATTGATGACACAGCAAAGTTTTGCAGAAAATAGTCAGCAACTTCCTACCATCACGATAGTCACTGATGCAGCACAAACAACAGAAAGCTCTGAACAGACTAAAAGCTATATTATTCAAAATTCTGCAACAGCTTCTAAACTAAATATTCCTCTTAAGGAAACGCCACAAACAGTGAATGTAGTGACGCGTCAACAATTAGATGACTTTGCACTGGATAATACCCGTGATGTACTCCGCAACTCACCGGGGATCACTGTAAGTAACCAGGAGACCGAACGAACTTCCTATCTATCACGTGGTTTTGAAATCTCAAACGTATTGGTAGACGGCGTTGGGATTCCGCTTGAAGGCTATAACTACAATAATGACAATCCAGACAGCTTTTTATTTGACCGTATAGAGATCGTTAAAGGTGCAAATGCCTTAAATAATGGTATTGGCGATCCGGGCGCTACCATTAATATGATTAGAAAACGCCCTACTCAGGAACTTCAGGCCGCGTTTAATACCAGTTATGGTTCATGGAATACCCAACGTTATGAAGCAGATGTTTCCTCTCCCCTGACACAGGATGGAAAAATCAGAGGCCGAGTATTTGGCTATCAGCAGACAGGTGATAGTTATCTGGATCACTATGAACTCGAAAAAAATGGCATTGGTGCCGTGGTTGAGGCTGACCTGACTGATTCGACCTTAATAACTGCTGGTTATACTGAAACGAATCATAATCCCAATGGTGTCAATTGGGGTTCCAATCCTTTAATCAATACTGAAGGTGAACAGTTAAGCTATTCAAGAAATTATAATTACAGTCCGGACTGGGCCTACTGGGACAGTAATATTAAAAACTATTTTGCCGAGATCGAACAACAACTTGGCGCTGATTGGAAAGCTAAACTGAGTTATGAGGAAAAACGGACTGAACGGGATTCAAAACTTTTATTCCTGTCCGGTAAACCTGGTGCTGACGGTACTTCAGGTATTTTCTTATATCCAGGTATGTATATTGATGACAACAAGGAACAGCAGGCCAGTCTGAGTTTTAGTGGCACCTATCCACTTTGGGGACAACAACATGAGGCATCTTTTGGCTATATCTGGGCTGAAAACAATCTGAATGAGTTAGGTTATGCTGGCAGCTTTACCAACCCACTTACCACAGATCTATCCAGTTTTACGCCGCCCGAACCAGTTTGGGATATGTCAAAAACCAGTGGTGAAATGCACATCCGGCAAAAAAACCAAAGCCTATATGCCGCCACCCGTTTACATATGACTGACGATCTGAAACTGCTTTTAGGTGCCAACTATGTTCAGGCTGAAAGTACAGGCAGCAGTTATGGAACAGACACGATTTATGATGAGAATAAGCTATTACCTTATGCAGGCCTGACTTATGAATTTAGTCCTGAATATACAGGTTATCTAAGCTATACCTCAATTTTCCGTCCACAAACAACTAAAGCTCTGGATGGCAGTGTTAATAAACCGGTTGAAGGTGAAAGTTATGAAGCCGGGATTAAAAGTTCCTGGCTAGATGATAAGCTCACCGCCAGCATGGCCGTATTCAGAACAGAACAAAGCAATTATCCGTTGCGAGATTCTGACGGTATCCCGACTTTACGTAAAACCCAGGTGAGTGATCTACGTTCACAAGGTTATGAATTTGGTTTGGCTGGTCAGTTAACGGATCATTTAAATCTAAGCTTTGGCTATACTCAGTTTAGTCTTAAAGATCTGATCAACGGTGGTGATGCCCGTACCTTTAATCCTAATCAGTCTTTTAATCTTCTGACCACCTATCAGGTGCCACAGATTCCAAAACTGAAACTGGGCCTTGGTGTGCAATGGCAGGATAAAACTTATCTAGAAGTTCCTGAAGCTGCTACAGAGGGTGTTGTTACCCAACAAGCAGGCATTATCAAACAGGATGCATATGCGCTTGTGAATCTGATGGCCAGTTATGAACTCAATGATCACATTACTTTGCAGGCCAACGGGAATAATCTGACCAATGAAAAATACTTATTTAATTTCCCGAATCAGCAAGGCTTCTATGGTGCACCGGCAAATTACAGTGTGGCCGTAAAATTCAAATATTAATTTTTCGCTTGAGCTTTGAAAGAATATTCGGAGCTCATTTTCTTATATGTAAACAATAATCAGGTAGAATTCATGAAAAAAATCATTACTTTGACAATTGGACTGTCACTGACCCTTTCTGCTCAGGCCCATATGCTTTGGCTAGAACGTGCTTCAGATGCAAAAACACATGCATTCTTTGGTGAATATAGTGAACAGCTCAAAGAGACTCAAGAAGGTGCCTTAAAGTCATTCAGCCAAGCAAAAGCGATTCAGACTAAAAAACAATTTAGTCCCCAACTACACCAGGATCATCTGGTCTACTCTACAAAAGATCAAGCAGATGTAGAGCTCTATCATGAACTGATCTATGGGGAATCCTTACTCAGCTATCACGCGAAATCCGGCAGACAAAACCTGAAAGCAGACTCAGAGCTGGATATCGTACCGGTTCAACCGAACAGTAATACTTTTACAGTCATGTATCAGGGTAAACCCGCTGCGGATGTCAAAGTGACTGTCTATTCCCCACAGCACTGGCTTAAAAACTATACGACCAACAAGCATGGCCAAATTAATATTGCTACGCCATGGAAGGGTCAATATGTACTAGAGGTGAGTCAAGAAGTAGACAAGACAGGAAAATTGAATCAGCAAGTGTATAAGAAACAGTACCTGGTCACGACCTTAAGCTTCGTGCATTAAGTTGCCTCAATATTTATTTATACAGATTCATATAAAGGCCTTTCCATGATTTCTACCCTTCAGCCACTTGCTATCCTGTATCGATTAGGCATGAGCTTTGGTATTGGTTATTTATGTAGTTATCTGATTGCTCTCGATCTGGCCTATTTTTTACAGGCGAGTTTACCCAAAGCTGAATCGGTTTATCTGGCTGCCTTTATTGCCCTCATTTTTTATGTCTGTTTTGTGATTGGAATCTTCTGTATCCAAAGTCTTAAAACACTTTCAGTCTATAGCCTGATTCCTCTCATTGTTTTATTTGTCATTTCCCGCTTCATAGGTTAAACCATGCATAAATCTGTCCGTCAATCTATGGCATGGCTACATTCATGGCTAGGTTTAAGTTTTGGCTGGCTCCTCTTCGCGATCTTTTTAACAGGTGCGGTTACCTATTATCGCCATGAAATTACAATGTGGATGCAGCCACAATTTGTCATGATGCAGGTGAACCAGGAAACAGCTTTAAAAACTGCTTATAGCTATTTACAGCAACATGCACCTGATGCACAGAACTGGTATATCGGGGTAGCAAATCATGATTTACCGGTTAATAAAATTTATTGGCAAACTGCAGAGGGTGCTTATCAACTTAAAACCTTGGATGCTATGACAGGTAAGGAATTAACGCTTTCGGCTACACAGGGCGGAGATTTTTTCTATAACTTTCATTTTCAGCTATATGGCGTACCTTATACCATTGGCCGTCTGATTGTCACCATTGCTGCATTCATCATGTTGATGACCCTGATTTCCGGAATCATTACCCATAAAAAAATTCTGACCGACTTCTTTACTCTGAGAGCTTTTAAAGGACAACGTTCCTATCTGGATTTTCATAATGTCAGTTCCGTCATTGCGCTACCGTTCTTTTTAACTATGACTTTTACTGGACTGGCTATTTTCTTTTATATTGTTTTGCCTTCTGGCATGAAGCAGCTATATCCAGAAAATCCATTTCAATATTTTGAAGAAATCCGAACCAAAAATGTGCTTGCTCCCTCTGCTGTGCCCATTAAAACGGAGATGTTACCGATTCAACATTTTATCACTACGGCGCAGCAGCACTGGGGAAAATCAGAATTTGACAATATTACCGTGAAGCAGCCGAATACCCAGCTGGCAAAGATTACCTTAACCGAATTGAAAGATCATTCTATTACCCGCAATCAGGCACAACTCGTATTCAATGCGACGACAGGCAAATTGCTTGAAAACACCCGTAATGACAGTGCAATTGCTACCCTGAATGCTGGAGTATATGGTTTGCATATGGCACGTTTTGCCGAACCTGTTTTACGTTTCGCCCTATTTTTCTCAGGCATATTAGGCTGTGCCATGATCGCTTCCGGATTATTGCTCTGGAGCCTGAAACGACAGATGCAGAAAAAATCGGATCGTTTTCACTTTGGATATTATCTGGTGAATCGTCTGAATATCACCATTATAATTGGTTTACCTATTGCCATGCTGGCTTATCTTTATGCAAACCGTTTGATTCACATTCCTGTGGGCACCACAAATTATGAAATCTATATCTTCTTTAGTATTTGGCTGAGTAGTTTTATCTTGGCCTGTTTAACGCCACAACAGCATTTATGGAAAACGCAGCTTAAAATTCTCATCTGTGCCGCTTTTATGCTTCCACTCATCGACCTGTATTATTTGTGGTCCCAGCATTATCTGGATTCTTTTGCGAACTATTGGCTGTTTTTGCGTATCGATCTGATGCTCTGGATCTTGGCACTTCTCGCTTACTTCCTACATCAGAAAATTACACCTATCCAGCAAAAAGCTGTTCATAAAATTCAGGCCAAGCTTAAAACTGCACAGCAGGAGTCTTCTTCATGATATGGATGGCAATAGTAGGACTGATCTGGATGGCCTGTTTTGGTTTTTATGCAGTGAGTGAAAAACAGATTTTAAAAACCAGACAGTCTCGATATTCTTTTCTGGTGAGTTATCCGGTCATCGTTAAATTGATCTCAGGCAGTCTTTTACTATTGGTATTGTCCCTTTTACGAACTCAATTCAGTAGTAGTATTAGCTTTATGGCACTTTGGGTTGTTATAAGTCCAATCGTATTTATATTTATTCTGAAGATGAATAATTTAAAACAAAGAAAAATTTAAAAGTTTATAAAGGCCTTAAGAATAAAATATAGCTGAGTATATGAGGCGAGAAAATGATTTTCCCGCCTCATAAATATTAGCTTATATAGATATCTGTTTAGAACATCATTCTTAAACCGATTCCATAACGTCCGCCCTGTTCAGAATCAGATGCGTCCTGCCATGAGGTTTTCTCATTGCCCTTGGAATATTCATAAGCAATATCAAGGTAAGGCATGATCTTTTTATTGATCTCATAACGGGTTTCCAGACCGAATGCCGCATGACTTATTCCAGTCTTTTTGGCATTGGCTGCTTTATCCTTCAAAATGAGGTCAACTTCAACATAAGGCTGCAAAATCAGTTTTTGTGTGAGTAGCAGATCACGTTCTGTTTCTAGCTCAAGTCCGATAAAATCATCTTGACCAAGATACAGATGTGCATTGGTTTCAAAGAAATACGGCGCCAACCCATGGAATCCAAATATTGCATCTACATGTTCAATATTTTGCCCAGCATTAGGCTGACCCAAATTTTCCTGACGGTAGCGAAGACCCGCCTGAGCATCCCAGAAATCTGAAATATTCCGGCTATACAGAGCTTGGACTGCATATTCTGTTGCTCTGGATTCCTGCTTGTCAGCTTTGAGTTTAATGAACAGTTTATTTTCATCCGTGCCAATCCGAAGCTCATTCTCAGACTGTAAGCCTCCCTCACCTTCTGAGTTTTTGATCCATTTATTGTCCAGTTTGACCCGCGTATAAATTTGCCCTCCATGTTCCTTGCGATGATCATGTTCGCTGGAATAGGTTGAAGCTGAATCTGGAATTAAATTTTCAGTAATTTCCGGTGCTACTGAAGTTAAATGATGCTCTGACGATTGAAGTGATTGTTGATGATGCATCGAATGATCAGCATGCTGTTGAGATATATCTTCGGCAAAAACAGTCATATTTCCCAACGCCAATACACTAGCCAAAACAGGCTTCAGACAAAGATTAATGGTGTGCATGAGCATCTCCTTGTTTTTCTACTGGTTTTGTCATGTGATGATGGGAATGCTCTTCCCGCACAGTATTCTGAGTCGAAACGCCATTTTCCTGAACATTTGCTACAATCAGTTTATTCATCATGCCGGCAGTCATGTGATACAACAGATGACAATGAATCGCCCATTCACCTAGTTCATCTGCAGTCAGCAAAGTCGTAACGGTTTTTCCAGGTGGGACAATCACTGTATGTTTATTCGGCATATCTATTGCAGACTGGCCATTTTCGAGCTGCATGAACATGCCATGTAAATGCATCGGATGTGCCATCATACTGTCATTGATAAATTTCAGCCTGATCCGTTCCCCAAATTTCACTTTGAGCGGCTCTGCTTCATTAAATTTCTTGCCGTTCATGGTCCAGATATACCGTTCCATGGTGCCGCCTAAACGAATCACCAATTCGCTTTCTGCGTCGCGAATATCTTTTTGCGGAGTTAAAGATTTGAGGTCGCTATATTGCAAAGCTTTATGCCCTACCGGTGTAGAGGCATTGGCCCAGCCGTAAACTGGTTGCTGCGTAAAAGTTTTGGCATCTTTTTCATGTTGCATATCCCCGGTCATATTTGAGTGATTCACATGATCTATAGCGGATGAAGTATCTGAATGCTCGGTATGATTGTCCTCTCCTTGTTCGATAATTTTGGCTGATGCATGCTGCTTATGTCCCATCATCGAATGTTCAGTATCTTTTTTAACATTTATGTCATGGCTAGCATGATTCTGATGATTCATCTGCTCGTGTGCTTCACCCTGCATATTGCCATGTCCCATATCTTCCATGGTCAATAAGGCACGAGGACGGGATATAGGTTTGTGTATGGCATGATGAGCTGGCTTTAATTCATTCTGTAAGCTGCCAATCGCAAAACCGGAACGGTCAATCGATTCAGCTTCAATCTGATAATGTTCCGCAGTGGGCTCTACAATTACATCATAGGTTTCTGCGGCACCAATGCGGAATTCATCGACCGCTACAGGTTTGACAGGCTGCCCGTCTGCACTGACGACTGTCATTTTTAACTGTGGAATACGCACATCAAAAAATGACATGGCAGAGGCATTGATAAAACGCAGTCGCACTTTTTCATTCGGTTTAAACTGTCCTATCCAGTTCTGTTCAGGCGTTTTTCCATTCACCAAAAAGGTATAGCCGGTTACATCAGACAGATCGGTTTTCAGCATGCGCATCTGGTTCCACATTTTGCGATCATTCCAGGTGGCTTTAAGCCCTTCCCGTTTGATTTGCTGAAAAACATCGCTCAGAGTTTCACGCTGATTTTGATAATACTCGGCAGATTTTTTTAAATTATTCATGATCTGCTGGCCGGACTGCTCATGAAATTCTGAAAGCATGACCACATAATCACGCTCGGTCTGCTCATGTGCAGGAACTTCCGCCTGGTTTTTGGGATAGATTACAAAGGCGCCGTAAAGGCCGTCCTGTTCCTGCCCCTTGGAATGGGCATGATACCAGTAGGTTCCACTCTGACGAATTTTAAAGCGATAGACAAATTCCTGATTAGGTGCAATGCCCTGAAACCCGTTAAAACCGGGGACACCATCCATCAGGCCGGGTAGCAATAAACCATGCCAATGCAGAGAGCTTTCTTTATTCTTTAGCTTGTTTTTGACGCGAATAACAGCTTCATCACCTTCCTCAAACTCCAGTAAAGGTGCAGGAAATTTTCCATTCACTGTAATACGTTGTACGGTTTTACCGGTGATATTGACTGGACCTTCATCAATAACCAGCTGATATTCTTTTACAGCAGCCAATAATGAAGACGAGATCACTAAACTTAAGCCCAATAACAGGCTTTGACTAATTTTAATCGACATAACTTAATCCTTGATTTATTAAAATATAAATAACGAGGATTAAGTTTTAGGTGGGCGCAGAATTTCCTGCCAATACCCGGCAAGGTGCTTGGCTTGATAATTAGAGATAAAAGTGGTTTCTAAGGCATGAATCTCAGGAAGAGTTAACTTCGAGATTTCCACATCGATCCAGCTACTCAGGTTATGGCAAGAGCTATAAATACAATCCAGACAGTCATCTTTGTGTTCATTTAAATCGGAGTGGCAATCCATGTCCTGACTCATATCATGAGCAGAATCATGCATAGCTTGATGCTGGCGATGTAACTTCTCTATTTTTTCCATTTCCTTACAATGGGAACCCATCTGCTTGGTTGACGTTTCCAGATGCATCGTTTTTGCTGAAGCAATCGACATGCCGCTCCAGCTTACGGCGAATACCATAAGCATCACAAACCAGATCTGTTTAAAGAACTGTCTGAGCACGATGCACCCTGAAAATATAAAAATGAGTTAACCCAAATAGCATAGGGTGGAATATTAAAATTCGCAAACTTTATAAGCGCTTAATTTAAAGATTAATATTTTGTTCCTGATAAATTGATCACTTCTTAAAATAATTTAGCGGCAGCTTCACATAAGACACACCATTGGCTTCTGGCATTGGGAACTGTCCGCCATTCATATTAATCTGGATCGCAGGCAAAATCAGTTTAGGCATACTTAGACCTGCATCACGCTGCTGACGCATCTGTACAAATTCAGATTTGCTAATCCCTTCACGGATATGAACGTTTTGCTGTTTTTGCTGCTGAATCGTGGTTTCACATTGATATTCATGACGTGACTCTGGCAAATAGTCATGACACAAAAATACACGGGTGCTTTCCGGGAGCTGAAACAGCTTGTGAACAGAATCATATAAAACCGAGGCACTGCCATTTGGAAAATCACAACGAGCCGTGCCATAGTCCGGCATAAACAGTGTATCCCCTACAAAGACGGCGTTACCAATCACATAGCTTAAACAGGCAGGTGTATGTCCTGGCGTAGGAATATTATAAACTTCCAGCTTGCCAATCTTGAAATGCTCACCATCCTCAAACAGATAGTCAAAAGGCTGATGCGCATTGATCTGTTTCATGTCCAGATGATAAATCTCGGCAAACGTTTCCTGTACCAGCGCAATTTTTTTACTGATTGCAATCTTGCCGCCTAATTGCTGTTTCAGATATTGGGCAGCTGTCAGATGATCAGCATGTACATGAGTTTCCAGAATCCATTCCACCGTCAAACCTTGTGATTTCACATAGGCAATCATCTGATCGGCATGCTCGGTCGATGTGGTGGCAGACGCAGCATCGTAATCCAGCACGCTATCAATAATGGCACATTGGGCAGTTTGAGGATCGCTCACCACATAACTAAAAGTATTGGTATTTTTATCAAAAAACGCTTTGACGTTTGGCTGCTGTGTCATATTTATACTCCTGCCCATTTACGGTGAATCCAGATCCCAAGCAGCATAGCTGCAATAAAATACAAGGCTTGATAATGTCCCAAACCAATCAGGGTAAAACTGGGTGCCGGACAAATGCCTGCAATTCCCCAACCGATACCAAATAATAAACTACCCGACAGCAGTTTAGGATCAATCTTTTGATTCTTTGGTAAATCAATGGGTTCATTAAATAAAGTGGTCGGATGTGGATTATGTTTAGCTTTCTGGAAAGGAATAAAAGCCACCAGAATTGCCCCCATCATGACAAAGGCAAGACTGGCATCCCAATCCCCAAACAGATCCAGAAAATCCAGAACTTTTTCAGGATTAGACATACCTGAGAGCATTAAGCCGACTGAAAACAGGCCACCAAATAGAAAAGCGAATAGATTTTTCATTTAGATAGCTCCAACCAGATGACGAACAACATAAACCGTGATAAATCCCGCCAGCATAAAAGACCCGGTCGCAATAAAGGAGCGATTTGACAGACGGCTAATCCCACAGATGCCATGTCCACTGGTACAACCTGAACCTAAACGTGTACCAAAACCAACCAGCAAACCGGCAATGACCATCATCCATGGGCTGGCATTCAGCTCAATTTCTGGCTGAAACAATACGCCGTAGATAAATGGAACTATAAATAGTCCTGCTAAAAACCAGACCGCAGGAGTTTTGAAAATTGTCTTTCGATTAAGTACCTGCCCAACCAACCCACTCACGCCCGCAATACGGCCATTCACATACAGATAGCCGACCACTGAAAGACCAAGCAGTAATCCACCGAGAAACGCTGCCAAAAAGTCATGCATGAGCATATTCCACTTAAAATATATAATTTTATATTATATAATTATAAATATTAATCAAGACGGTTTTTAAATATTGTGTGACTAATACAGGTTTTTTATATGACAGCAGATGAAACTCAGACACGTATTGATTTTTCTCAGGCTCATGTGGTAAGCGAACGCTTAAAAGTGTTGTCGAATTCTGACCGACTGAAAATTCTATGTGTACTGGTCGATAGTGAAATGAATGTGCAACAGATTGAGCTACAAACAGATATTCACCAACCCACTCTCTCACAACAACTTACGGTGCTCCGAAAAGCCGAAATGGTCAGCACGCGTCGTGAAGGAAAGCAGATTTTCTATCAGCTTTCCGACCCCAAAGTACTTACCCTGATGCAAACCTTGTATCAGCTTTATTGCAAGGCTTAAGTGATAAGAAAAATCTTTATTTATCCATAATTGGAGAATACAAATTCTTAAAATATTTAAAAATTAAGTATTTTCAGGAATATCTGCTGGAGCTGTTCTGGTATCACTTTGAATCAGGCCGTCAACTAACTTGATGGTGCGATCACAACTAACAGACAAGCGCGGATCATGAGTCACCAGCAAAATGGCACAGCCCTGTTCCTTATTTACTTTACGAAACAGTTCAAAAACTTCAGACGCGGTCTGGGTATCCAGGTTCCCGGTCGGTTCATCGGCCAGTAACAAGGCGGGTTCTGTAATCAGTGCCCGAGCAATTGCAACACGCTGTTGTTGCCCGCCGGAAAGCTCATTCGGTTTTCGATGTGCATACTTTTCCAGCCCGACTGCAGCCAGAAGTTCATGAGCGCGGTCTAGAGCTTTTTGATCCGGTTTACCATGTGCCATCATTAACGGCATTAGGACATTGTCTAATGCATTAAAAGCTTGAATCAGATGATGAAACTGAAATACAAATCCAATACTGCTGCCGCGTAATACGGTACGTGCAGCGTCATCCATACGGCTGGTGGGTTGACCAAGCAGATATAGTTCACCGCTAGTTGGCTGGTCCAATAGACCCAGAATATTCAATAAAGTACTTTTCCCCGAGCCTGAAGGACCAATTAGTGCTGCAAAGTCATTACGTTCAATACACAAATCAATGCCATGCAGAACTTCGACTTCATTAGGCTGACCAATATTATAAGATTTACGTAGTGCTTCCAGCCGCAAGACTTCATTCGATGAATCAGACATGACGAATTGCCTCCACAGGATCAAGTGCCGCAGCACGACGGGATGGTATAGCCGCTGCCACTACACCAGTCAATGTGGCCAGCAATAAAGCCAGCAATAGCAGATTGATTGAAATTGGAATATAGAACAGGCCTGGGCCAAATTCATTAAAGATCCAGACCAGTAAATAACTGACTGCACTGCCGATAATAGACCCCAACAAGCCAAAAATTGCGCCCTGAAACAGGAAAACGCGCAGGATTTGTCTTTGTGTGGCCCCTGTTGCCCTTAAGATGCCAATTTCACGAGTCCGTTGTACGACACTGACTGACAAGACGCTGGCAATACCAAAAGCGACGGAGATGGCCACAAAAATAATAATCATATTGGTTGAAAGGCTCTGCGCTGAGATGGCATTCATTAACTGACCATTGGTTTTAATCCAGCTTTCTGCCTGTAAGGAAGTCAAACGCCCGACCTGCGTTGCAATATTTTCTGCTTCAAAAATATTTTCTACCGTCAGGTCGATTACAGTGATCCCGCCTGGCAGGCTGAGTAAAGACTGTGCCTGTTTTAAATCCATATAGACATAGCGCGAATCCAGCTCACGTACTCCAAGTTCAAAAATTCCGGAAATATTTACGACAGTACTGTTGTCCTGACCGGTGTCTAATCGTAATTTGCTACCCACCTGTACACCCAGATCTTTAGCCAGCTGACTGCCAATCATTACATCATCTGCACCGACACGTAACTGCCCACTGATCATATATTCTTTAAGTGGAATTATTTTCTGATAACGTTCTGGATCCATGCCCACCAGCGCAACCGATTCCTGAGCTTCACCACGCTGTGCGAATGCAGGTCCAGAAACTACTGGAGAAACAGCTGTCAATAAAGGCACCTGATCCAAGGTCGTCACGACCTCTTGCCAATTATTGATAGAGCGTAGTCTTTGGGCCCGTTTATCTTCTAGAACCAGCTGCACAGTGCCTGCGGGTGCGGGTATAACTTGGTTCACTTCATCGGGGGACAGTAAACGGATATGCGCCTGTGTCCCTAAAGTCCTTTCGATGATATTAGACTGCAAGCCCTGTATCAGTGCCGAGATAAAAACAATCACAGACACCCCTACAGCAACACCCACTGTAATCATCAGAGACTGCATTCGGCCTTCTCGCAAAAAACTGATTGCGATCTTCCATTCAATCCAGAGACGCCCTAGTAATTTTTTCACTCGAATTTCACCGGTAATTCATTTTTATTGCTGGCATCATTATTCTGGTCGGCATAGTTGATTTCTTCGGGCTTAAATCGAACTCGTGTGCCATCTTTTAAAGTTGAAGTTGCATCTGACAGTACCTGGTCACCCACTTTTAAACCGGAAATCACTTCAGACATGGCAAGTCCGCGCAGACCCAGTTTCACTTTTTGTCGCTGGATTTTGCTATCACGTACCAGTAATACGGTGGCCTGATCGCCCTGTACTTTCCCTAGCGCATCATTCGGAATCGCTAAGGTACGATCACGGCGACCTGTCTAGACATTAACCGATACCGTCATATCCTGACGCAGGAAATCAGGTACCGGATCAACCGATAGACGCACTTCTACCGTGCCGCGTTGAGGATCGATACTCGGTGCAATAAAATTAATCCGGGCTGGGAAAGGTTTATCCGGGTAAGCATCGGCAATTGCAGTCGCTTTCTGGGACAACGCCAGTCGTGACAGATTACGTTCATCCAGTGGTACACGGATTTCGGTATTACCATCCATTGCAATGGTAAATAAGGTACGTCCTGGCTGAACCAGATCGCCAGGCTCAACATCACGGGTCAGCACCGTTCCAGCAACAGTTGCCCGGATTTTAGTTTTAGCCAGTTGAGCCTGTGCTACCGAAAGCTGCTCACGCAATGAAGCCTCCTCTACCTGACCAGGTGCCAGTGCAGCTGCTTTTAAACGCACAGTTTCATAATTATTGCGTGCTACCCTTTCTGCCTCTACAGCCTGTTCAATTTCTTCTGCCGAAAGGATGCCTGCTTCGGCATTGCGACGACGCGTCGCTTCACGGCTGGCCTGTTCCAGCTGAGCTTTTGCTGAAGCCAATTCTGCTGAGGCTTGTGGACGGCGATTGGTTGCCAGTTCATTCAATGCGACTTCTGCCTGACGAACTTGGGCTGCCAGTTCATCCGATTTAAGTACAACTAGCAAATCGCCCGGTTTGACCCGATCGCCTTCCTTGACCCGACGTTCTAGTACCACGCCGGTTACTTCACTACCGACTTGAGCACGTGAAACGGTGATGACCTGCCCGGTGGCAACCACTGATTGCACCAGCGGCATCGGCTCTAAGGTATAACCTGTGACTTGTGGCCCTTGCCACCAGCGAAATACGCCAAATGCAACGAGCAAAAGTAAAAGGATCAGGACAATATATTTATAGCGGATAGCGCGCAATGTGCTTCTCCATTCTGGTTAAAAGCGCAGTTGTAAAGAAATACTTGTAGCTTATCTAGCTGTATATTTTAGATTTATTTGGTTGTAAATAAGTTATTGGTTTTATTTTGCAGATTGGTTCCTAAATCGACTTAACTCTTCTGTAATCCACTGAAGGTATATTCCTGCTTATCGCTCTTTTCCTTAAAAAGAAACCCGATATTTCATTCTAGAAGTGAAATTTGAATAACCAAAACAGGCAGTTCTAAAGTGTCAATTTAAGCTAAATGTATAAATGCTAAATCTTGCACAGGTTCTGTTATGAAATGTTGAGTCTAATTCAATCCCAACTAAAAGCTCCTAATATATTTTTTCATCAAGAGCAATCATGGAAAAAATATGAATAACTATCCTGAAACTCCAGCTTCAACTGAAACCCAAGCCCATCAACCGGGTGACCAGACTAAAATGGATCCTAATCCGGAAGTCATTAAAGAAAATTATAAAGGTAGCGATAAATTAAAAGGCAAAGTAGCACTCATTACAGGTGGTGACAGCGGGATTGGTCGCTCTGTATCAGTATTATTTGCCCGCGAAGGCGCCGATATTGCCATTTGCTATCTGGATGAAGATCAGGATGCGCTTGATACCAAAAAAATGGTTGAAGCAGAAGGACGCCGTTGTCTGCTGATTCAATGCGATTTACAGCATCCTGATGAAATCAAGAAAATGGTTGAGCAGACCCTTCAGGAATTTAAAACCATAGGACTTACGCACTATTATTTATAGATTCTCTGTGGTAGCAGATGATTTTTATCGAGAATAAAGTCATCAATGAAGTTTTTGATAACTGGTCTAAATAATTTCTTCTGCCAACGATATACATTTTCAAAGATCCGCTCAAACTGGTTCTTTTGTATCTCAACGTAGGCCATCAAGGCTGAAAAAATATGATTCAAAATCAGTTTAGATCGTCTTACTTGAAACTTTTCAATATGACAAACCTGTTTAACCACCCGGTGATATTGCTCTATTTTCCAATGACTTGAATGTAATTCATGAAAACCCTCAAAGGACAATAAATCATCTTCATCTTGATGCACAATATAAAACCTCTGCTGTTCTTTTAACTGAGTCTTAAATAATTGTACAAAGCCAAAATCTTTGAGCCAGACCACTTGACCCTGATGGAAATCTGGCAATAAACGCAGTTGAAACCATTGTCCTTTTTCTGGGGAAACCTTACGGTTACAGTCGATACCAAACATAAATCGAATACCATGTTTTCTTATGGTTTTTAGATTTCCAGTCGATGAATACCAACTATCACCTGTAATAAATTGAATCTTTGCACCCCAACTGAGTACTTCACTTAACATATCCATAAAGTAATCATTCTTGGTTTTACTTTCAGATTTGTCATAAATTCGGAAATTAATTGGAATATTTTGACCATTTTGATCTATCGCATACAAGGTAATGAGATTAATACCCTTGACGGATCGGTGGTGTTTGCCTGACCAAAAATAGCTAACCAAGTCCATATGTTGACTATATGGTTTATCTAAAACAGTATCATCAATGCTGACTATAAGTTTATTATTATCAATATGTTGAATTGATTCTTGATATAGGTCGTGAGGTGTGTAGTCTTCACGCTCTAGAAAGCGATTTACACTATCATGCGAGATATTATAAGTCTCGGCAAGTTGTGTGCAGCTAATAGAGTTCGGTTCTGTCATGAGAAAGCCCATATAAATGGGTAATGTACAAGTTGCTGTAGAAGCATGTTTAATTCGTCTGATCACAGATACTTTATAAAGTATTTTAATACTTTTTTGAATCCGTCAATGCGTAAGTCCTAAACCATTAATATTCTGGTAAATAATGCAGGTGTGCAGTATCCGCAGGACAGTATTACCGATATTTCTCCAGACCAGTTATTCAAGACCTTCAATGTCAATATCCTGTCCATGTTCCATCTGACTCAGGCGGTACTTCCACATATGCAGGCAGGTGACAGTATTATCAATACCACCAGTATCACCAGCTATCATGGACATGACACACTGATAGACTATTCAAGCACCAAAGGTGCGATTACTTCTTTTACCCGCAGCTTATCTACCAATCTGGCGAAAAATAAAACCGGAATTCGTGTGAATGGTGTTGCACCAGGCCCAATCTGGACACCACTCATTCCAAGCAGCTTTGATGAAGAACAACTGGAAGATTTTGGTAAACAGACACCAATGGGACGTATGGGACAACCGAGTGAAGTCGCTCCTGCCTATTTATTTCTGGCCAGTGAAGAAGCTAGCTATATTTCAGGTCAGGTCATTCATGTAAATGGCGGCAGTATTATTAACGGCTAATCAAAGTTTGAAAGTAGATAACAGCCTTTCTAGCTGTTATCTACTTTTTTCTAAAATATTTAATACGTTTTAGTTTTAGAATCTTTGAAAAACAGAATTTGATGGATATCTATAAAATTCATCTTAAAGCTATAAAACAATTCAAACAAATCCTGACAGATGATTACCCGCGCCAAAATAATCCCTTGTTATAGTGATTTCAGCCCCTACCTGATGAGGATAGTAAAATGTCTAGAGGTGATAAATCAGCTTATACCGAAAAGCAAAAACGACAGGCTAAGCATATTGAAGACAGTGAAAAAGATCGTGGTCGTCCTGAAGACGAAGCAGAGCGTATTGCCTGGTCGACTGTGAATAAGCAGGACGGCGGTGGCAAGAAAAAGAAAAACTGAGCTATCCAAAGTTCAAGGAAAGTGATGCTATTGATTTAGCATCAGTTCAACTATCTAGATTTTATTCCTTTTATTTTTTAAGCAATCGAAAAAGTCTGATGGCCTTAGGTATTCAGATTCTTTCCTTTGTTTCGTTATTTCATCAAGTCATTCAAGATAATTTTAAGGAAAAATATGAAAATTCTGATTGTATTAACCTCCCATGATCAACTTGGCGAAACGGGTAAAAAAACCGGATTCTGGCTCGAAGAACTGGCTGCTCCTTATTACACTTTTATTGATGCAGGCGCAGACGTAACGTTGGCCTCTCCAGCCGGTGGCCAGCCACCACTTGATCCAAAAAGCAATGAACCTGATGCGCAAACCGAAACGACCAAACGTTTTGAAGCAGATGAAGTGGCCATGCAGGCTCTTGCCAATACGCATAAATTAAGTGATGTGCTGAATCAGGATTTTGATGCGATCTTTTATCCGGGCGGCCATGGACCGTTATGGGATCTGGCAAATGACCAGAATTCTATTTCCTTAATTGAACAGACTCTACAGGCCAATAAACCTGTGGCACTCGTCTGTCATGCACCGGGTGTGCTTCGCGATGTTAAAAATGCAGAAGGCCGACCTATCGTCGAAGGTAAATCAGTGACTGGCTTTAGTAACACTGAAGAAGATGGTGTTGGCCTGACTGATATCGTGCCATTTTTAGTTGAAGATACGCTGAAAGAAAAAGGCGGACAGTATTCCAAGGCTGAGGACTGGCAGGTACATGTACAGCAAGATGGCCTGTTAATTACCGGACAGAATCCGGCATCTTCTGCTGCAACGGCTGAGGCGCTGTTAAAGTTATTAAAATAATTTCATCCAGATATAAGTCATTGGAGACCAGTTACTTATTTGCTGGTAAAAAACCCTGATGTGATGTCACATCAGGGTTTATTCGTTTTATGTTGAGATTCTAATTCGCTACTGCCACAGTTGATGCAATATGCTGGGCCAGTAATTCTCTGAGTTTAAATTTCTGGATTTTCCCCGATGGCGTCATCGGAATCTCGTCCCAAATCTCCAAACGTTCTGGAATATATTGCATTGCCAGATTATGGGTTTTCAGAAAATCCACCAGCTCATTAAAACTTAAAGACTGTGCCGGATCTTTCAACTTGATAATCGCACAGGCACGCTCACCTAGCCGTTCATCTGCATAAGCCACTAAAGCGACCACCGCCACATTGGGATGTTTATATAAAAGTGATTCAATTTCTGCGACCGGAATATTTTCACCGCCACGAATGATTACATCCTTTTTACGGCCACAAATCCGGATATAACCTTTTTCATCCTGATAGGCGATATCGCCCGTATCAAACCAGCCATCTGCATCGGTATCATTTAAATGAGCACGTTTGAGGTAGCCACCGAATCCAGAACAAGCGCGAATCATCAAGCGACCAGACTCATTCACCGGCTTGGCCTTCCCTGTTTTATCGACAATTTTGACGTCTACACCCGGCAAGGCGATGCCATCAGTATTAAAAGAACGTTCATCGTCATCTTCTGGACAGGTAGTAGTGACCGCGCCACATTCAGTCATTCCCCAGGCTGAAATCACTTTTACGCCTAAAATCTCCCGGGCTTTTTGCACTAATGGTCCCGGAATTGGCGCACCAGCACAAAGGAAAATTTTCAGTGAATCGACTTTGTCATGCTGTTCAGCCACAGTATTGGACAGGTCGTTCAAAAATGGCGTTGAAGCCATGGTGAAATTCACCTGATGCTGATGAATCAAGTCTACTGCTTTGGAGACATCCCAGACATCCTGTAATACCACTTTGGTATTGAGCTGAATCGGCATCATCAGGCCATACATAAATCCGGTCTGATGCGCCATCGGTGACGCCATCAATACCACATCATTTTCAGTTAAATGCAAACGCTCTGCATAAGGCACAATATTGGAAAATAAGGTATTGGCCGTATGCATCACGCCTTTCGGTTCACCTGTAGTGCCCGAGGTAAAGATTAGTTGGGTAATATCATCTGGGCCAGATTCAAGCCCATCTAGCTCAGCAATGGCTGCAGCATTCTGTTCCAGACTATGATTAAGCAACAGGCGATCAAAATTATTCTCGCCATCCCCATTCACTACAACTACGTGTTTTAGGGTGTCCAGCTTGTTGTGTAGCTGATTGGCCAACTGTTCATGGCCAAAATTACGAAAGATTTTAGGCACAACAAATACTTTAGATTCACCATGTTTAAGCATGAATTCCAATTCACGTTCACGGAATATCGGCATGAGTGGATTCAATACGGCGCCAATACGGCTACAAGCCAGATACAGCAAGGTAAATTCCCACCAGTTCGGCAACTGGCAAGACACCACATCATTTTTCTCAATACCCAACTGTTTCAAGCCCAGCGCAATTTTGTTGGTCATGTCCCAAATCTGCTGGTAGCTGAAAGTCTGTTCAGTTTGATTCTCGACCTTAAAACTCACTAAAGCTGTTTTGTCCGGATTTTTTTCTACCGCACTGCGTAAAAAATCGAGAATTGTTTGATTGAGCCAGTGTCCTTGTTTGAGCATGGCCTCTTTTCTTGTCGGGATCAGAACCGCATCGAAATCCATTCGCTTACTCCTTATTTTTTATAATAGTCTTATTCAGGCTGGGGCGTATTTTCCTTAAGCTGGTACAGCCTTACGTCCTGCCTTATGCCGAGCGATAATTGTTTTCATGATCTGTGCTGTGCCATCGCCAATCTGGAATCCTAGTACATCACGCATGCGTTGTTCCATCACACCACGGTCATAACCGGCATGACCATAAGTCAACAGGCATTGATGAATCACATCATAAGCCAGCTTTGGTCCCCACCATTTACACATGCCTGCTTCAGAGGTATGTGGTAGATGGTTATCTTTGAGCCATAAAGTTTGCAGGCAAAGTAAGCGTGCAGCTTCAACCTGAGTTTCGTATTCAGCGAGTGGATGCGAAACTCCCTGAAAAGCAGTCAATGGCTGACCAAAAGCTTCGCGTTGCGTGGCATATTCCCAAGCTTCATCCAGACTCACCCGGGCAACGGCCAAAACCTGTAAACCGATCAGAGCACGAGAAAAATCAAAGCCCTGCATCACCTGCACAAAACCTTTGTTTTCATCCCCTAGACGGTGATTGACTGGCACACGAACATTGTCAAAGAAGATTGAACCGCGACCAATGGCGCGCTGACCATGACAGTCAAATCGTGTGGTACAGATGCCCGGTAAATTCATCGGAACCAAGAGCGCTGTCACGCCATGTGCACCATCTTCATTGGCGCCAGTGCGACCGAAAACCACCGAAGCATCTGCCTGATCGGCCGCAGAAATTGAAGTTTTTTCGCCATTAATGACATATTCGTCGCCATCACGTTCAATCTTTAAACGTAAATTTGCTGCATCAGAACCGCCTCGCGGCTCGGTCAAGGCAATTGAGAAGATAGCCTCGCCTGCAGTGAGTTTTTTCAGCCAGGGCTCAACCACTTCAGGCTGCCCATGTTCGGCCAGAATTTGGCCATTTAGGGAAGCAAGCAGGTTGATATAGGAGAAACTTAAATCCGCTTTGGCAATGGCTTCATGGATAATCCCTGCTGCCAGTCGGCCCATACCCTGACCACCGTATTGTTCAGGGAGTTCGGGGGCTATAAAGCCCATTTCCCCCATTTTTTTCACCAGATCACGATCAAAGACTCGGCTTTGGTCGCGCTCCAGAAATCCCGGAGCCACATATTTCTGGGCAAATTTTTCTGCCGTTTCAGCTAAAAGTTCTAGATCTTCGGTGATATAAGGATTCTTTTTCATTGATCAGTCTCCTTATTTGGCATATTTACGGAATTCAGGCTGACGTTTTTCTTTCAGTGCATTGACGCCTTCACGAGACTCTTCAGTATCGTAATAAAGTTTTAGCGCATACATGCCCATGCCAGCGATCCCTGCCTGATGTGCGGTATCCATATTGAAACTGCGTTTGGCAATCGCGATTGCGGTCGGACTACGCTGACAGATTTCTTCGCCCCATGCCTGAACTTCTGCATCGAGTTGATCTGCTGGTACACATTTATTGGCCAATCCAATTTCAACCGCTTCCTGACCAGAATAACGGCGGCACATGTACCAGATTTCACGGGCTTTCTTCTCACCCACGACGCGTGCTAAAAATGCTGTGCCATAACCTGGATCGACTGAACCCATTTTTGGTCCGACCTGACCAAAGATTGCTTTATCTGAACAGATCGTCAGATCACAAATCGTGGCCAGTACATTACCTCCCCCAATCGCATAACCTTGTACGCGCGCAATTACCGGTTTGGGGACATCACGAATGGCGGTATGCAATTCTTCCATCGGTAAACCAATGGTACCGCGACCGTCATAATTACCATCATGCGCAGACTGATCACCACCAGTACAAAACGCTTTTTCACCCGCGCCGGCCAATACAATCGCCCCAACGTTACGGTCATAGCCTGCCTTATTTAAAGCCTTGATCAGTTCATCACAGGTCGTACCACGAAAGGCATTCATTTTTTCTGGACGGTTAATCGTGATCCAGGCTACACCGTTTTTTACTTCATATAAGATATCTTCAAAATTCATGTTCATTACGTCCTGTACTGTTTTATCTGTCTAATTTAGTGTTAATTAATTTGATGCTTTAACCATTCATGGTCAAACCGCCAGAGACACTAAGGACCTGTCCGGTAATAAAGCTGGCATCTTCACTTAAGAAAAAAGCAATCGCAGAAGCTAAATCATCCGGCTGACCCAAACGGCCCAGTGGAATAGCACGAACAAAGGCTTCACGTAATTTTTCTGGATTTGAAGCACCTTCAGTCACGCCTGCAAGTAAAGCGGTATCGGTTGGTCCTGGGCAAATCACATTAATTTTGATGTTATGGCGTGAATGTTCGCGTGCCAGAGTTTTGGAGAAAGATAGCAATCCTCCCTTACAGGCAGCATAGACTGCTTCGCCCGAAGAACCGACACGGGCTGCATCTGAGGCAATATTAACGATGCTGCCGGAATTACGTTCGACCATGCCTTTCAGCACAGCAAAGTGCATATTCAGCATACCGACCAGATTGATCTGGATCAGTTTCTGCCATTCGTCTGGGGTGCTTTTAATGAAGGGTTTAAAAATGTCCCAACCAGCATTATTCACTAGTCCATCGATCGGGCCTAATTCAGTTTCCGTTTTTTGAACCGCCTGTTCAACGACGTCACTTTGGGTAATATCACATTGAATCGCCAGCGCCCGACCGTATTGATTAATTTCATTTGCCAACTTCTCGGCAGCTTCCAGATTCATATCAAAAATAGCAACTTTAGCGCCTTCTTCTGCCAAACGTCGGCAGGTTGCGGAACCTATTCCGCCTGCACCGCCTGTCACAATCACGACCTTATCTTTTAATCCTTTCATTGTTTTATCCCTACGCTATTTGTTGTCGAATTTAATCGGCTATTGTTCTAATTCGGTGTGTTTTATCTAAAATAGAAAGAGATTGAATTTATGTCAACATATTTACATAAAATAATATTTATATTTTTATAAATGTATAAATAACAATTATTTAATAATTTTATTTATTCAATGTATTGACCTATATTGACTTTTATCTTTAGAGTAACCCATATCTAGTCCCAGCTTATTACTAAGCTGTTTCTGTTTCATGAAGGATGTTTTATTTCTTTAGTTTGCTAGATGACTGCCTTGATATTCAGCTAGAGAACAAACTGAAACTGTGAATATCAAGAAAGATATTTTTAAATGATTTAATCGCTTAGTACAGGATTTAAAGATGCAGATTTCTACTAAAAAACTATGATTTTTAAAACAAATTATAAAAGAAACTGATTTATGCGAAAAAGCGATAGGTTATACTTTGCACCGTTTGGCTATTTCAGTATTGAGGATGTTGCATATAGTGAGTGATACTTTGTCAAAAAAATATGATCAATCCTTATATTCCGCTCATAACCGGCTGTTTTTCCGGCTGTTTCAGGTGGGAAACAGTCTGGATCGAAAATGCTTAAATGAGCTAAAAATATCTCCAGTGCATTGGGCCGTGCTGGGTGCCCTGTCTCGTCCTAAAGTTAAATCTGGTATGTCTTTTTCAGATCTGACCGAATATCTGGGTGTAAGCCGACAAAATCTGGATGCTGTCTTAAAACGACTGGAACGTGATGGACTGGTAGAGCGTGTTATCAATGAGCAGGATCGACGTGCCAAAATTGTTGCGCTTACCACGGAAGGTTTTCAGACCTGGGATAGCCTGCAGGATGATTTTTTTGAGTTTTATGGACAAGCCTTAAATAAACTGGCTTTTGATGATGTGATTACCCTGATTCATTTACTCAATAAAGTAAATGATGGTCTGAAAAGTATTCATCTGCAAAAAGAGTCGGACCAATAAAAAATAGAAATCTTATTTTTAAATTAAACAGATAAAAAAATGAGCCCTTATGAGGCTCATTTTTAACATCATTGTTTAAAATGATCATTATGCTTTTTGTGGGTCATATTGACGATCTTTGATAAAGATCCCAGACACTGCACCACACAAGAAATAGGCACCGCCCATAATCAGGAAGCCCAAGCCAATTGAACCACCGCTAGCTGCCGCGCCAATAATTGCAGGGGCAAACATGGCCCCAATACGCCCTGCATTATAGGCACCACCGACTGCTGTACCGCGGATTGACGTCGCAAAGCTTTCAGTCATATATGTGGCATTAATCGCATACGGAATACCATAGAGAAAGCCGAAGAAAATCAGCAGATAGGCAATATTATCCGGGGTGTTGAACAGCACAATGACCGGTAAGAAAATCGCCGTACCGATCGCGCCAAAAGAGAAAACGGCGCGTCGACCTAATCGGTCTGCAGCAAAACCGGCCAGAACTTTACCAAAAATCATGGCGATATAGGTTCCGATCATATAACCCGCCATTGATTTAAAGTTCATGTGTAATTCAGATTCTAGATAAGCAGGCATCCAGTTATTTACACCGTAATAGCCAAACTGCAGAAACCCAGCCGTGAAAATCCATAAAATAAACATCTTGCGATTCGCAGGATCCGCAAAGATTTCTTTGACAGTACTTTTCTTAACAGGCTGTTTGGTGGTTTCTTCAGCGGGTGCATATAAACGCAGTAATCTTGCACGCTGCCACGATTCTGGTTCAGGAACCAGTTTCTGGATAAAAATCGCCATGACGGATGGGATAATCGCGACAAAAAACAGTGTACGCCAGCCATATTCAGGAATAATCCAACCTGCCAATACAGTAGCTACGATATAGCCGACCGTCCAACCTGCCTGTAAGGTACCTAAAATTGTAGTCCGGTATTTGGTTGGTACATATTCAGCCATCAGGGTACTGGCTGCAATATATAAAGACCCGATCCCAAACGCAGACAGGAAACGTAGTACCGCGAACTGTTCATAGTTTTGGGTAAAGCCCAAGGCTGCAGTTAATACTGAAAAGATCAGAATTGAAATAACGACTGTACGTACCCGGCCTAAACGGTCACAAGCCCAGCCACCAATAAAACCACCAATCGCCATACCCGCGAGTGTAAAACTACCCAAGGTGCCGGCTTGTAAATTACTTAAACCAAATTCTGCTTTCAGGCTATTTAAGCTGAAGGACAGCAGTAGCATATCCGCGCCATCGACCAAGAGTGCCAAAAAGGCAAAGACAAAGGCGATCTGCTGGGTTCGCTTGGTGGTGGGTTTTATCTTTGCGAGTTCTCTTTCTAAAACTTGTTCTCTTACTAATTCCGTCATATTTAAATCTCTATTCCTATCCTTAGGTTTTTTCATTCTGATCTTGAGTATGCACACTTCTGTATGCATGCGCTTTAAGCGCGATCCGTTTTCAAAGCACAGTACTTACTCCTGTTCTTATAGTCTCATTCCCGAGACTTTTCCCTCTCCTGTTATTTTTGAATCGTATTTATTCTCGTCATCAGGCTAAAGAAGTTAGGATGATTTTTCAATCATTTTAGGTGTTTTATTTTGTTAGGCGAAATTAAGTATCATAAAGTTGATTGTTTTTCCATTTTCATATAGCTTTAAAGCGATTATTAAAATGACATGTAATTTAAATAACATCGAACAAGGAGCGTAACGATGGGTGCTTTAACAGGCTTTCGTGTACTGGATTTAAGCCGGATTTTGGCTGGTCCTTGGTGTAGCCAGATTCTGGCGGACTTAGGTGCAGAAGTGATTAAAATTGAAAAGCCTGATCATGGAGATGACACACGCATCTGGGGACCACCTTGGCTTAAAAATAATCAGCAGGAAGATACCCATGAATCGGCTTACTATCTTTCAGCCAATCGCGGTAAACATTCAGTTGCCGTAGATTTATCTACTCCGGAAGGTCAACGCATTATCAAGAAACTCGCAGAACAGAGTGATGTAGTGATTGAGAACTATAAAGCGGGTTCGTTGAAAAGATATGGTCTGGATTATGAAAGTCTGAGCCAGATAAATCCGCGTCTGGTGTACTGTTCAATTACCGGCTTTGGCCAGAATGGCCCGCGTGCGCAAGAACCAGGCTATGACTTCATTGTTCAGGGTATGGGCGGTATGATGAGTGTTACGGGTGAACGTGATGACCTTCCAGGGGGTGGTCCGCAAAAAGCAGGTCTAGCCTTTGCTGATCTGACCACTGGCTTATATGCTGCAATTGCGATTCAAGCTGCTTTATTGTCCCGTGAAAAAACTGGTGAAGGTCAGCATATTGATATGGCACTGCTGGATACCCAGGTCGCTTCCCTCTCTGTTCTAGCCATGAATTATCTGACCTCAGGTAAAGTCCCTGGCCGCTTCGGAAATGCCCATGCCAATATTGTGCCTTATCAGGTGTTTAAAGCACAGGAAGGTGAATTCATTATTGCTTGTGGGAATGACCTGCAATTTCAAGCGCTGTGTCAGGCCGTGGGTTTGACCAAAGTGGCAGAAGATCCGCGTTTCTTGAAAAATTCAGGCCGGGTTACACATCGTGAAGAACTGACCACCCTTCTGCAGGCGCATTTCTATTCTCAACCGGCAAAACACTGGGTAGATCTTATTCATGCAGTCAAAGTCCCAGTGGGCATGATCAATAACCTGAAACAGGCTTTGGAAGAAGAACAGGTTCTGGCGCGTGAAATGGTCATTCAGATGCCGCATACTCTACGTGACGATTACACCTCGATTGGTTCGCCGATTAAACTTTCCAAGACCCCGGTAGAATATAAAAAAGCACCACCGTGTCTGGGTGAAGATACCGACGCCATCTTGAGCCAGTATTTAAGCCCTGCTGAAATGGAAGAGCTGAAAAGTAAAAAAGTCATCCAGCAGCGCTAAACTGCTCAGCAATAAAAAAAGGAATCGAAAGATCACTGCTGTCCCATAGTTTGCTTTAAATAAAAAAACCTGAGTCCTAACAGTTAAAATATGAGTGCAAACAAACACTTTAACGACCAGGATTCAGGTTTTGTCACATCAGAATACCGTATTTCATGA
>NZ_VPDL01000027.1:0-44888 GCF_013417705.1 Acinetobacter sp. YH12235
TCTGCCTGTTTCAAGATGGACATGATCTGACTGTCAGTAAATTTAGATGTTTTCATGCAGAATCTCCTGCTCGTATCTTAAGAGAAAATTCTACTTTTAGATCCTATTATTTTTAGGGGGGATTACCGGTGAAACAGTCAGACGGTCAGCGAAGAAGTCATAACCCAGTTCAGCATAAGCACCGTATTTAAACAGATCAGCTTTATTGGATTCTTTCACCGAATCAAGCCCATCAGTCACAGTACGGTTAAACTCAACATCACCGAAACCAAGCTGCACATTACCTGAAACATATACACCCTTGTCAGATTGCCATTTTGCATAAGCGCCCAGACCAGTTACATCAGTTTCAGTTGAAGCATCAGCCAAAATGTTGGTGACGGATCTTGAATTGCGATCCCCGCATTGGTCAGGTCTTCAGCCGTGATCGTACCATTCTGATAATCCTGAATGTATTTAAATATCTTTTGGACAGAATGTTGCAGATATGCATTCTTTTGAACATCAAGATCAGCAATCTCGATCCTTACCTGTTTAGTAGGCGCAGCGTTATCCACAACATTAAATTTAGCTTTGTCATAGGTATAAGCAAGCGTAGTCGGTGTAGTACCGCCATTAGTCGGGGGTGTATTCACTGTTGTAGAGGATTTTGCACCACCACATGCAGTCACCATTATAACAACTACCGCCAAAGAAAGAGCTGTTGTAATTGTCTTCATCTTAGTTTTCATACCCCTTATCATCTTTAGTTATCAAGCTATTTTTAATTTAAATTAAGGTCTTATGAGTGATAAAAACACTCATGAATTACCATAGAGGAATTAATTAAGTATTTGTAAAATAATGATAAATTATTATCAGGTAAAAGAATTATTATTTTCAATGAATTTTATAGATATTTTATAGCAGGTATTTAATTGAAATACCTACTATTTTCTAAAATTAATCAATTGAGAAATGTATTATCCCAACTCATTTCTAATATTATTCACCATATGTAATAAACGTGGTGCAATATCATTTTTGATTTTCTCTTCATTGAGGAGGAAACTTGGACCGCCGCAGTTAAACACCAGTAGACCATGCTGTTCATGGACAAAAGGAACTGCAACCGAATTGACATCCTTATGCCATTCACCGATTGAAAAGCAGAAACCATATTCCTGATAGTCTTTAAATGACTTCTCCAGATCTTTTTGGATCTGTGGCCATTCTTTAGCATGTTTACGGCGAATCGCATCAAGTAGAAAATCACGCTCATCTTCTGGCATTGCAGCCAGACAGGCACGCCCCATTGAACTTAAATGAATCGGCAAATGGGTTCCTACCTGACGACGCATGGTGACATTGCCTTTGCCCTGCACCACATCCAGATAAATCATATTCAGACGGTCACGGGTTGCCATCGCAACAGCTGCCTCAGCATAGTCCGCCAGATTTTTCATTAATGGATGTGCAACTGAACGTAAGGATAAATTCGACAGCATCGAATAACCAAAAGACAGTACGCCGACTGAGAGCTGAAACTTGCTCGAATTCGGAACCTGCTTTAAATATCCTAAACGGGATAAGGTATGGGTTAAACGGGTAATCGTCGGTTTAGGTAGACCTGTCATCTGTGACAGTTCCTGATTGCCCAGATGCTGATGTTTTGGACTAAAGCAGCGCAGTAACTCCAGACCACGTGCTAAAGCTGTAATAAATTGACGGTCATTTTCATCCTGCATATCTTCGATCGGATGCAATAACTCATGGCGCAAAGGCGCAATTAATTTTTCTTCCGACTGATCGGTTTCAGGTACATCATCAGACATGTCTTCACCGTCCTTCAAATTCATAATAAGTGTTTCGCATTGCGAAATTATAAATAATTATCTTGTATATAGCAAAGAAGCAACTTTGATTAAGTTGCTTCTTTATTGGACTTATGGGTTTTCTTTTTGATTAACCAACAATACCTTGAGCTTTTAGGGCCTCTAGTTTTTCCTCATCCACGACACGTGAAAGAATTTCATTCGTATGCTCACCTAACATTGGTGGTGCTTTACGATATTCCACTGGTGTACGCGATAATTTAATTGGTGAACCAATCACCGTTAATTTTTCTTTTAACGGATGGGGGATCTCAACCAGCATATTACGCGCTTGCACTTGTGGTTCCTGGAAAGCTTGTTCAAGGTTATTAATCAGGCCTACCGGAACTTTCACTGCATGAATTGCTTCTACCCAATGCTTCGCAGTATTGCTTAAGAAATGTTTGGCTAGCAGCTCTGTGATTTCTGCACGATGCTGAATACGCAGTGCATTGGTCACAAAACGTGGATCTTGCGGTAAATCTGGCAAACCAATTGCAGCGCTCAAGGCTATAAACTGTTTGTCATTACCACAGGCGATGATGAAATCCTGATCCGCAGCACGGAATACTTGGTAAGGGACAATATTGGCATGTGCATTACCATAACGACCCGGGATTTTTCCCGAAGCCAGGTAATTCATACCCTGGTTTGCGAGTAACGCCACTTGTACATCCAGCAATGCCATATCAATATGCTGACCGAGACCAGTCACATGGCGGTTTAACAAAGCCGCCTGAATGGCAATGGTCGAGTACAAACCCGTGGTCAAATCCGCAAAAGCCACACCGACTTTTTGTGGTCCGCCCCCCGGTAAGTCATCTTTCTCACCAGTGACAGACATTAAACCGCCCATCCCCTGGATAATGAAGTCATAACCTGGTTCAGGTGCACGAGGGCCAGTTTGACCAAAGCCAGTAATTGAGCAATACACCAGTTTCGGATTAATCGCGCTCAGGCTTTCATAATCCAGACCGTATTTTTTCAAAGAACCCGCTTTGTAATTTTCAATGACCACGTCAGAATCTACAGCCAGTGCTTTGACCAGTTCCTGACCTTCAGGCGTTGAAATATCAATCGCAACTGACATTTTATTACGGTTGGCTGACTGGTAGTACGCCGCTTCACGTGTATTTTCACCATGGTCATTTTTCATCCAAGGTGGTCCCCACATACGGGTATCATCACCCGTTTTAGGACGTTCAACTTTAATCACTTCAGCGCCTAAATCCGCGAGGATTTGACCACACCAAGGACCTGCAAGTACGCGACTTAAATCCAGTACGCGAATACCCTCTAATGCACCCATGTGTTTTTCCTTTGTTATACGCGTTCGATGACCAGTGCCAGGCCTTGACCTACACCGATACACAGACTAATCACAGCATATTTTTTGCCGCTACGCTGCAATTCACGAGCAGTGCTGAGCACTAAACGAGCACCTGATGCACCTAATGGATGACCAACTGCAATTGCACCACCATTTGGATTGACACGTGCATCGTCAAATGCCACATCTAAACCTTTTAGACATGCTAAAACTTGAGATGCAAATGCTTCATTGATTTCAATGATATCCATGTCATCCAAAGTCAGGTTGGCACGTTTTAATGCTAGTTTGATCGCATCAACCGGACCGGCGCCCATAATACGTGGTTCAATACCCGCAGCCGCTGAAGCGATGATTTTCGCCATTGGCTGGATGCCCAGTTTTTCCTGAGCGGCTTCAGAACCAATGATTAGCGCTGCTGCACCATCATTGACACCAGAAGCATTACCCGCAGTCACTACACCGCCTTCAAACAGTGGACGTAGTTTCTGTAGCGCTTCCAAGTTAGAAGATGGACGTGGATGTTCGTCTTGATCGACCAGTTTTGGGGGCAATTTACGGCCTTGTGGCACTTCAACACCCACGATCTCGTCAGCAAAGAAACCTGCCTGTTTAGCTGCTTCATATTTGGCTTGTGATGCTGCAGCAAACTGGTCTGCATCTTCACGGGTTACACCGTATTCTACTGCTACATTATCGCCAGTTTGCGGCATGGTGTCATTGCCGAACTGTTTTTCAATGGCAGGGTTCGGAAAACGTGCGCCGATGGTTGAATCGAATACTTTAAAATCACGGCTAAATGGTGTTTCAGATTTGGCAAAGACAAACGGTGCACGAGACATCGACTCGACACCACCTGCAAGGAAGATATCCCCTTCATTACAAGTAATTGCACGAGCAGCATCAATCACCGCAGCCAAGCCAGAAGCACATAGACGGTTCACAGTTTGTGCTGGCGTTTTCACATCCAGACCCGCTAATAACGTTGCATGACGTGCAATGTTACGACTGTCTTCACCCGCCTGATTGGTATTACCCAGAATTACATCATCAAAAATATCAGCAGCTAAATTATGCTTCTCTACCAGTGCCTTAATCACATGTGCAGCAAGATCATCTGGACGAACCTTTGCCAGGCTACCTGCATGACGACCAAATGGCGTACGTAATCCATCATAAATATATGCATTTAACATGAGTTTGATTCCTTAAACTGCTGCAGTGTGAAGAAGAGAAAGTTTTAAACGGGCACGGCGTTGTACCCATGGACTTGGACGGTAACGCTGGTCACCGGTATTTGTCAGGATACGTTCCAGGATCAACAGGATACGTTCTGCGCCCAAAACATCACCCCATGAAATTGGTCCATGTGGGTAGCCCAGACCAAGTTTTACTGCTTTATCGATATCGGCTGCAGTTGCGATTTGTTGTTGGGCAATATCACAAGCCAGATTCACGACCATTGCCAATACGCGCTGTGCGACAAAGCCAATACTTTCAGCAATTACCGATACGCCATGACCATTTTTAGCAAACAATGCATGTGCCTGGTCGATATAGGCTTTTTGAGTTGCAATCGAAGGCATGATGGTACGGTGCTTGGCAAAATCAGTCAGCATATCGATGCTGATTGCACGAGTCGCATCGACATCAAAACGAAGCGCTGCAGTCGTGGTGTCTTCACCATAAGTGGCCAATAGAATCAGACTGTCAGCTGCCGGAGTTTCTGCACTGTCGATAACCAGACCTTGCTCACGGATATAGTCACGCAAGATACTGGCATCCTGTTCAAGATCTGCTTTGATCCAGACCGGGCTGAATTCAGTTACTTCAGGCGCAATCTGAGCCGGAGCTTCATTGGTCTTTTGACCATCCTGATACTTATAGAAACCTTCACCGACTTTACGACCGACTTTTTTACCAGCCAGCATTTGACGGGTTAAAGCGCTTGGACGATAACGATCTTCCTGATAATACTGGTTGAAAATCGATTCCATCACTGGATGAGAAACATCCAGTGCAGTCAGGTCAAACAATTCCAGTGGTCCCATACGGAAACCGGCACCTTCACGCAGAATACGGTCGATTTCAGAAACAGAAGCTACACCTTCACCCAGGATTTTTAGTGCTTCAGTACCATAAGCACGGCCGGCATGGTTAACAATAAACCCAGGCGTGTCTTTGGTACGCACACCGAAGTGCCCCATACGTTGTGCCAGTTCGAGTAGATCTGCAACGACCTGTTCATCTGTTGCTAGGCCAGCAATCACTTCGACAATTTTCATCAAGGGCACTGGATTAAAGAAATGGAATCCAGCCATGCGACCTTGATGCTCAAGGTTGGATGCAATAGCAGTCACTGAAAGTGATGAGGTATTGGTTGCCAGAATGGTTTCTGGAGATACGATACTTTCCAGCTGTTTAAATAAACCTTGCTTGATGTCCAGATTTTCGATGATGGCTTCAACCACCAGATCAACACCAGCCACTTCTTCAATGCTATTCAGGATTTTGAAACGTGCCAGAGTTGCATTCAGAACTTCTTCAGTAAATTTACCTTTGGCTTGCAGCTTTTCAAGCGTAGCTTTAAGTTTAGCCAAACCTGCTTCTGCCGCACCTGCTTTGGCATCGAATAAGCGCACTTCCAGACCTGCCTGGGCTGCGATTTGCGCGATACCCATGCCCATTACACCAGTACCAATGAGCGCCATAGATTGAATGGTCATGTCTTATTCTCCAGTGTATTGTGCAGGACGTTTTTCAAAGAACGCATTCACGCCTTCTTTCTGATCTTTGGTATCAAATAAAATCTGGAAAGCTTTACGTTCCAATGCCAAAGCACCTTGTAAAGATTGATCTTGGCCAAGATTGGTCACTTCTTTAATTTGCTGCACTGCAATTGGAGAGAAAGATGCAATGGTTTGAGCAATTTCAATGGCATGCGTAATAGTGTTTTCATCTTCCACGACTTCAGAAACCAAGCCCATACGCTCAGCTTCAGCAGCTTTCACCAGTTTACCGGTGAGTACCCAAAGCATGGTTTGATATTTACCAATCGCACGCAGTAAACGTTGTGTTCCACCTGCACCCGGCATCAAGCCCAGTTTTACTTCAGGCTGACCAAATTTGGCATTTTCACCGGCAATGATGATGTCGGCATGCATGGCCAGTTCACAGCCACCACCGAGTGCATAACCATTCACAGCCGCAATAATCGGTTTCGGACAGTCAGTAATACTTTGCCAGTACTGTTCAGTATGGCGTAAATACATTTGTGCTGTGGTTGCAGTAGTGAAATCTTTAATGTCTGCTCCCGCAGCAAAAACCTTTTCACCGCCGGTCAAAACAATGGCTTTTACAGCATCTAATTTTGAAAGGTATTGAAATGCTTCAGAGAGTTGCTGACGTAATTCCAGGTTCAAGGCATTACGTGCTTCCGGGCGATGGATTTGAACAATCGCGACGCCATCTTCCTGTACAGTCAATTTTAAAATTTCAGTGCTTTCCATAATCTTCTCATTTCGCACAGCGGTATTTAATTAACAATATACATAAATTTCGTTCAAAGTAAACTATTCAAATTTGAACAAAAAATATTTTATAACGCCTTAAAAATAGCATTAATCAAACTAAATCAATTATTTAAATCTAATTTTAAAGCAAAACATATATATCGCACAGCGAAATATACTTTCGTATATATTGATCCTTGTTTTAATTTTAATTAGTATCCGCATAAATTTAGCTTAGTGATGAGTTTTTATTCACATTGGACAAGATGTGGACAGAACGAAATCCTAGATACGGAGTTAGGACATGATTCGTGATCAGGAAACCTTAGACCAGTTGGTAGATATGATTCGCCAATTTGTAGAAGGCGTATTAATCCCAAATGAAGAAATTGTTGCAGAAACGGATGAAATTCCTGCAGAAATCGTGCAACAAATGAAAGAGTTGGGCTTATTTGGTTTAACCATTCCTGAAGAATATGACGGTCTTGGCCTGACCATGGAAGAAGAAGTCTATATCGCTTTTGAACTGGGCCGTACTTCCCCTGCTTTCCGCTCATTGATTGGTACGAATAACGGTATCGGCGCATCTGGCCTGATCATCGACGGTACTGAAGAGCAAAAACAGCACTTCCTGCCAAAACTGGCTAGCGGTGAAATCATTGGCTCGTTCTGTTTGACTGAACCGGATTCAGGTTCTGATGCAGCATCTTTGAAAACCACTGCTGTGAAAGATGGCGATGAGTACATCCTGAATGGTACCAAGCGCTTTATTACCAATGCCCCACATGCGGGTGTGTTCACGGTAATGGCTCGTACCAACCCAGAATTGAAAGGCGCTGCTGCCATTTCAGCGTTCATCGTTGATAGCAAATTACCAGGTATTTCACTGGGTAAACGTGACAAGAAAATGGGCCAAAAAGGCGCACATACCTGTGACGTGATCTTTGAAAACTGCCGTATCCCTGCATCAGCTTTGATTGGCGGTGTAGAAGGCGTTGGCTTTAAAACTGCGATGAAGGTTCTGGATAAAGGCCGTATCCACATTGCCGCACTAAGCGTGGGTGCTGCAACCCGTATGCTGGAAGATTCATTGCAATATGCCGTTGAACGTAAGCAGTTCGGTCAGGCGATTGCCAACTTCCAGTTGATCCAAGGCATGCTGGCAGATTCTAAAGCTGAAATTTATGCAGCGAAATGTATGGTGCTTGATGCAGCGCGTCGTCGTGATGCCGGCCAGAACGTAAGTACTGAAGCATCTTGCGCAAAAATGTTTGCAACAGAAATGTGTGGCCGTGTCGCTGACCGTGGTGTGCAAATCCATGGTGGCGCGGGCTACATCAGTGAATATGCAATTGAGCGCTTCTACCGCGATGTGCGTTTATTCCGTCTTTATGAAGGAACCACGCAGATCCAGCAAGTCATTATTGCTCGCAATATGATTCGCGAGGCGACTCAGTAACAAGTTTGGCCTGATCAACTCTCCTTGCGATCAGGCCTTTTTTATAGGTAATGGATGATGGCTATAACGAATACAATTTCAAAAATTGGCCCAAATACCTGGAAAATCGCATTTATCTTTGCATTCCTCGCCCTGCTGGTCGATGGTGCGGATTTAATGCTGCTTTCCTACAGCTTAAACAGTATTAAAGCTGAATTTGGCCTAACCTCTGTGGAAGCTGGGATGCTCGGAAGCTTTACCCTTGCAGGTATGGCAGTTGGAGGTATATTCGGAGGGTGGGCTTGTGATAAATTCGGTCGTGTACGTACCGTCGTTGTCTCAATCCTTTTATTTTCGGCATTGACTTGTGGTCTTGGTTTTACCCAAAGCTTTGCTCAATTTGGTGCATTACGTTTCTTCGCTTCTCTTGGATTGGGTTCTTTGTATATTGCATCGAATACTTTAATGGCTGAGTACGTACCAACTAAATATCGTACAACTGTTTTAGGTACATTACAGGCTGGCTGGACAGTTGGCTATATCGTTGCGACCTTGCTTGCGGGCTGGTTAATTCCAGATCACGGCTGGCGCATGCTGTTCTATGTGGCTGCAATTCCAATCGTAATGGCGATCCTGATGCACATCATGGTTCCAGAACCAGCTGCATGGCAAGAAAACCGCTTCAAAAAAGTTGAAGTGACTGACAAACCTGCTGAGTCGACCTGGAAGCTGATTTTCCAGGATAAGAAAAACCGCAACATGTTTATCTTATGGGCTTTAACTGCTGGTTTCCTTCAGTTTGGTTACTATGGCGTTAATAACTGGATGCCGACATACCTTGAAAGTGAACTCGGTATGAAGTTCAAGGAAATGACTGCCTACATGGTCGGTACTTATACCGCGATGATTCTCGGTAAAATCCTTGCAGGCTTAATGGCAGATAAATTCGGACGTCGTTTTACTTATGCCTTCGGTGCAATTGGTACAGCGATCTTCCTGCCATTGATCGTATTCTATAATTCACCAGACAACATTCTATACTTATTGGTGATCTTCGGTTTCCTATATGGTATTCCATATGGTGTGAATGCAACATATATGACTGAAAGCTTCCCAACCAATGTACGTGGTACAGCAATTGGTGGTGCATATAACGTCGGTCGCTTGGGTGCAGCGATTGCGCCAGCTACGATTGGTTATCTGGCAACTGGCGGTTCGATCGGTTTAGGCTTCCTGGTCATGGGTGCAGCATACTTTATCTGTGGTCTGCTCCCTGCACTGTTCATCAAAGAAAAACTCTACGATCCTCAAAAATCTTAATCCGTTTTAGAAAAAGCCTCCTAGGAGGCTTTTTTCATAATCAATTCCCAACTTTCTATTTAAAAACTTTTTCACTGTGGTAAAATACCGCTAAGCGAAACAGGATTTCTTATTATGGAAGATATTTCTAGAGAATCGATGGAGTTTGACGTTGTGATCGTAGGTGCGGGTCCTGCCGGCCTGTCTGCTGCAATCAAGATCCGTCAACTTGCAATTGAAAACAATTTAAATGATCTGTCCGTTTGTGTCGTAGAAAAAGGCTCCGAAGTCGGTGCACATATTCTTTCGGGTGCTGTGCTTGAACCACGTGCCATGAACGAACTATTCCCGAACTGGAAAGAAGAAGGTGCACCTTTAAATGTACCAGTGACAGAAGACAAAACTTTCTTCCTTCTTTCAGATGAAAAATCACAAGAAGCACCGCACTGGATGGTGCCTAAAACTATGCATAACGATGGTAACTACGTGATCTCACTGGGTAACGTGGTGCGCTGGTTAGGCCAGAAAGCCGAAGAGCTGGAAGTATCGATCTTCCCGGGCTTTGCTGCTTCTGAAATTCTGTATCATGAAGATGGTACGGTGAAAGGTATCCAAACCGGTGACATGGGTATTGGTAAAGATGGCGAACCGACGCATAACTTTGCGCCGGGTTATGAGCTGCATGCCAAATACACCATCTTTGCTGAAGGCTGCCGCGGTCATTTAGGTAAACGCCTGATCCAAAAATTCAATCTGGATAAAGATGCTGATCCACAGCACTACGGGATCGGCATTAAAGAACTTTGGGAAATTGATCCTGCCAAGCATAAACCAGGTCTGGTAATGCATGGTGCAGGCTGGCCTTTATCTGAAACCGGTTCTTCAGGTGGCTGGTGGTTATACCATGCTGAAAATAACCAGGTGACATTAGGCATGATCGTGGATCTTTCTTATGAAAATCCACACATGTATCCATTCATGGAAATGCAGCGCTGGAAAACCCATCCACTGATCAAACAGTATCTGGAAGGCGGTAAACGTATTTCTTATGGTGCGCGTGCCGTAACCAAAGGTGGTTTTAACTCCCTGCCGAAATTCACCTTCCCGGGTGGTTCTTTAATCGGTGATGATGCCGGCTTCCTGAACTTTGCCAAGATCAAAGGCTCACACACTGCCATGAAATCCGGCATGTTGTGTGGTGAAGCGGTATTTGAAGCGATTGCTGCCGGTGTAAAAAAAGGCGGTGACCTTGCCGTTGCACGTGTAACTGAAGGCGAAGACTTCTTCGTAAAAGAGCTAACTGCTTATACAGACAAGTTCAACAACAGCTGGTTAAAAGAAGAGCTGTACAGCGCGCGTAACTTTGGCCCGGCAATGCACAAGTTTGGTCAATGGATGGGTGGTGCATTCAACTTCATCGACCAGAACGTATTCAAAGTGCCATTCACCCTGCATGACCTGGTTCCTGACTTCAGCACGCTAAAAACGGTTGATGCAGTGAACTTCAAGCCGAACTATCCAAAACCGGATGGTAAGCTGACGTTTGACCGTCTGTCTTCTGTGTTTGTATCGAACACGGTGCATGAAGAAAACCAGCCTGCGCATTTAAAACTGACCGATGCTTCGATTCCAGTAGATGTCAACTTACCAAAATGGGATGAGCCTGCACAGCGCTACTGCCCGGCGGGTGTTTACGAAATCATGGAAAATGATGACGGTTCAAAACGCTTCCAGATCAATGCAGCGAACTGTGTACACTGCAAGACCTGTGACATCAAAGATCCATCTCAGAATATCACCTGGGTAACACCGGAAGGTGGCGGTGGTCCGAATTACCCGAATATGTAGGGTAATTTGTGTGAGTAAGAAATCTTTTTCTTGTTCATATACCCAATTTTGAAGCAGTTATAACTAACACTTCACTTTAATTTTTTAGGTAATCCCAGTTCCCTAGGGAGCTGGGATTAAAAATAATCAAGAATAAAAACAGATTCACGTCTTTTTCGCTGACTTGCTGCTTAGACCAGCTTATTGACTGTGAAATACTGTGCCTCAGTAGAAAACCAACACCTTATCTAGTCATTTTTATCCATATACGTTGTCTTTAATTAAAATTAATTGCCTGAATATACAAACACTTTAGTCGTATTCCTCTTTGGTTCTTCCTATTCAAAATGCTATTGTACAAAAAGTTTCCAATTTCTCATTTTCTAATCACGATCTAGTTTCATGACTTATAAACTGAATGCCCGACATCTGGTGCTAGACCTGCTCTATGCCTCACATAACTCTACTGTTAGCATCAAACAGATGTTATGTGCAGCAGATTTATTAGGAATCTCTGACAACAGCTTGCGGGTTGCAGTCGCACGACTCAATCAGGATCAGATCATTCAGTCAGTAGAACGCGGCATTTATCAGTTAATTGAAAAAAAATTTGATACTTCTTTTATCAGCCTGAACAAACATCCCAATATGCAGACCGCTACGGCTTGGGATGGTAAGTACATTCTGGTTTATACCGGTGCTTTGGGGCGAGTAGATCGTACGGCCTTATCTAAACGGGAAAAAGCCCTGCGTTATTATGGATTTCAGGAACTGGAACAGAATGTGTTTATCCGCCCGGATAATTTACAACTTGGTTTGAATGAGCTTAAATCAGCAGCCGTCAAGTTTGGTCTGGATCAAGGCGCACGATTTTTTCAGGTCAGCGAGATCGATCAGCACACTCATGTATCTGCACTTTGGGATATTCATGGCCTGCATCAAACTTATTTGAATATCAGTCAGGAAATTGAACAATGGTTTGAAAACCATCAACAGTTATCCTTGGCTGAATCAGCTAAAACTGCCTTTTATCTGGCAAAATCTGCTGTATTTAGTCTGCGTGCAGATCCGCTATTGCCTGAAGAATGGCTAGACGCTCCAGCCCGACAAAAGTTTGAACTGGCTGTACGGCGTATGGAAGAACAAGGCCAGCAGTTATGGCAGCAATATTTTCAGCAGCAAGGCGTATAATTTATTTCCTATACAATAACAAAAATAAATTGACTGTAATATTTTAATTCAAATATAGTGACAAGAAATACAAGAACTAGATCAAGGCAGAATAATGAACAGTAAAGTGAGTGTCACAGAGCTATTTAGCCGTGAAGAAATCAAAGAGCTGACCACCCCATCCGACTTACAGGGGGCTCTGGCAGTAGGCTCAACTTGGGCTGTGATTGTTTTGACCTTTGGCACAGTCGCTTATAGCTGGGAATATTTACCAGTCTGGGGAAAAATATTGATATGTGCCTTGGCATTAGCCATTCTGGCAGGTCGTCAGCTGGCTATGGCCATTTTAATGCACGATGCCTCACACCACAGTCTGTTTAAAACCAAGTGGCTAAACACACACTTCACTGACTGGTTGTGCGCCCGTCCGATCTGGAATGAGGTCGGTAAATATCGTCCTTATCATTTGAAACATCATGCCCGCACCTCTCAACCTGATGATCCAGATTTAGGTTTGGTGAAAAACTTTCCAATTACTAAACAATCATTATTTAGAAAATTCTTTAGAGATTTAAATGGTCAATCCGGCCTAAAATTTCTGGCTGGCCGAGTCTTGATGGATTTAGAACTTCTGGAATGGAGTGTTTCCAATGATCCGAAACCAATTCCTCGTGGTAATCGCAGTAACTTGGAACTGGCAAAGAATCTGTTAAAAAATAGCTCGGGCATGCTGATTTCTAATGCTGCCCTATTTTCTGCACTTTGGGCCAGCGGTCATCCGAAACTTTATTTATTGTGGCCGTTAGCTTATATCACTCCTTTCCCACTCTTTATTCGTATCCGGGCAATGGCTGAGCATGCTGGTCTGGAAACTAGCCATTCTGCTTTAACTAATACCCGTACCACCCGTGCAGGATGGCTAGCGCGTGCTTTCGTTGCACCGATTCATGTAAATTATCATATTGAACATCATTTAATGGCCTCTGTTCCACATCAAAATCTGCCCAAAATGCATCAGATGCTGCGAGAGCGCGATTACGTGAAAGCGCCACCCAGTTATAAAGATGTAATTGTGTCATTATTAAAAGGCTAAAATTAAAAGATCGAAGTTTAAAAATACATTATAGGTGATAGCAAAATTCCTCAAACTTTATGTTGATGGCTTTCTTTATGCCTAGAATGCTCATGAGAGTGGGCTGATTGCCGATGCTGTTCCGGGGGACAATCTTCTGCTTCAATTTGTAATGTCATCTCGGTAATGTGATGTTCATGGTGCAACATCTCGAATGCCTCCTGATGCAACTTTTTATAGTCAACGTCTGGCGCAACCAAATGCACGGTTAGCATGACTTTCTTGGAAGTAATCGCCCAGACTTTTAGCTGATGAATATCTTTAACACCGTCTAGCGCCAGTAGGTCATGGCGCAGTTTTTCAATATCGATTTCATCGGGAACTCCTTCCAGCAGAATATTGATGCTCTGTTTCAATAAAATCCATGTCCGTGGAATGACCCAGAATCCGATCATGACCGCAATCACGGTGTCAATCCACATCCAACCGCTGAAATAGATGATGATTGCGCCAATAATGACACCCACCGAACCTAGTGCATCACTCAGTACTTCCAGATAAGCCCCTTTAATATTCAAGCTTTCCTGACTGCTAGAAACCAGAATTTTCATGGAGATCAGGTTAATGACCAGTCCAAGTATGGCGACAATCAACATGCCCAGACTTTCAATTTCAGGGGGATGGCTCAGGCGCTGGTAAGCTTCGAACAAGATATACATCGCCACCAGAAATAGCATAATCGCATTAAACAAAGCTGCCAGAATTTCAAATCGCTGGTAGCCAAAGGTACGTTTATCATCTGCGGGTTTTTGCCCGATCTTAATCGCAGCCAGTGCAATCGCCAATGCAGCGGCATCGGTAAACATATGTGCTGCATCAGAAAGCAAGGCCAGACTCTGAGTCATAAAACCGGCAATAACTTCTACAATTAAAAAGGCTGTCGTTAGGGCTAAGGCGATGGACAGTTTTTTGGCATTCTTGGCACTAACTTCTACATGACTATGATCATGATGATGTGATCCACCCACCTTATACTCCTTTTCATTTGAATCTGATTCTAAGTTTTAGCTACTTCTTATTACCTATACTTTCTATACTACGCTTGCTCTGCTGATATTTAAGCAATTTTTTGTATAACTTGGCTCTCTTTTAAAATATCCATGTCTATTCATTAAGCAAACTTAGTACTTAAATTATTAAATTAACCTCTCTACCGGACATAGAATCAAAACTCAGCATGAGTCCTCAATTTTTCATTTTCCAAAATCCAGGACTGCACTGAAGATCGCTGAAAATTACGCTGGATATAGGCCTGAATCTTTTCGGGAAGCTCAACATCATGACTAAGCAGACGATGCAGCATAAAGGCTAGATCAAAGTCTGCAATTGACCATTGTTCGGTGAGCCACAACTCTTCAACTAAAATTTCTGTGATTGCCAGTAAGCGCTGAATATCCTGCATGGTTTCAGCCGATGCGATTAAAGGCCTTTTAGGTGGAACAAAGATCGAAGTTGAAAGCATATCCTGCCGGATAGAGGAAAAATCAGTTTTAATCAAAGCCTGAACGGCGCGACATTTTGCTCTGGCTTTCATCTCTGCAGGATATAAAGCACGATAATCCGGTGCCGGAAAAGCATCTTCCAGGTATTCAGTAATCGCCCACGATTCAAATAAATGAAAATCATCAATGATCAGACAAGGGACTTTGCCACTCGGACAAATTTTACGATAAGCTAAAGATTGCTGTTCCAGCAGATCCAGATCGATCATTTTTTCCTGAAAGTTGAGTCCTTTCTCTTTTAGAGCCACATAAACCGACATGGTATAAGGACTGATACGTTTTTTATCGACATATAAGCAGATATTGTGCATTTTTTATCCTGCCTCTTATGATTATCCACTGCTTTCTACTCTAACGCCTTTTTTATAGAAAAGGAAAATATCGCTGCATATTGATACAAAGCGGAGTTATAGTCTTACATAGGATTGCCGATTCGGATGAATCACCTACCTAAGGCTAAATCACCGGATTAAAAAGACTTCTAATTTTTTGCAGAATAACGTTAAATAAATATTTTCCATTTAGACCTGACTGCTATGCTGAACCTTGATCACTTCCCCGATACCGTATATGCCATTCAACATCTGGCTTTTGAAGACCTAGGTGCCTGGGAAGATGTATTTTATCAGTTGGGATTACGTGTTCGCTATTTTGAAGCCGGTATTGATGACCTGCGTAAAGCGTATGAATATAAAGGTCTGACAATTATTTTAGGGGGTCCAATTGGTGTTTATGAAACGGAGGACTACCCTTTCTTACAACAAGAAATAGACTTACTTAAAGTGCGTTTAGAAAAGAATTTACCCACTTTAGGTATTTGTCTGGGTGCTCAACTCATGGCTCATGCACTCGGTGCTAAAGTCTATGCAGGACATAGCAAAGAAATTGGCTGGTCTAAACTTAGTCTTCCAGCCACTGAGAATAATCCACTACAAGCCTTGGAAAATATTGAAGTGCTACATTGGCATGGCGATACTTTTGATCTGCCTAAACAGGCTGAATTATTAGCCAGTTCCAATCTCTATCCAAATCAGGCTTTCCGGATAGGATCAAATATTCTGGCTCTGCAATTTCATCCTGAAGTCGCTGGCGATAGCCTGGAAAAGTGGCTAGTTGGTCATACCTCTGAATTACGTCAAGCTAAAATTAATATCCCAGTTCTTCGGGCAGCCAATCTTCAATTTGCACCTGTACTGGAAGGCACTTCTAAAGCTGTCCTAGAGCAATATCTGACTCAGTTAAAAATAGTATCTTGAGCAAAGGTACTGGATAAATATTTATAATTAAAAGTTTGCAAAATAGATTAATGGAATCATAGCTAAGATTTTTTAGTTTAGATAGATGCCGATTCTGTTTCATAATTCATCTATTGGCCCAATAAAAAAGCACCTTTATAAAGGTGCTTTTTTATTTTTATGCAGAATGGAAATAAATCTTATTTCTTTGCAGGTTCTGTAGGAATGGTCGCTTCAGTGGTGATCTGAACAGTAATCTTGTCACTCACATGCGGAACATTCGCGCCTAAGCCGAATGCAGAACGGTCAAATGATGTTGTGGCATTGAAACCAATTGCCGGAACTTTTGCCATTGGATGTTCACCCTGTTTATTTAACACGGCATCCAATACCACTGGTTTGGACACGCCTTTAACGGTTAAATTACCGGTAATCTTGAAGTTCTTTTTGTCCTTGGTTTCTACCTTAGTACTTTTGAACGTAATATTTGGATATTTGGCTGCATCAAAGAAATCTTCTTTCTTTAAATGGTCATCCAGTGCAGTTACGTTGGTATTAATACTAGAAACTGGAATGGTCACATCTACAGAAGATTTTGCTGGCTGTTCATTGTCGACCACAATTTTACCCTGAATATCAGAGAAATTGCCTGATGGCGTAGAAAACCCAAAATGGTTCCAGCTAAATACCGTCGCAGTATGACTCGGATCAATTGTATAAGTCACCGGTTTTGCAAAGCTAAAAGTTGCAATAGATGCGGCTACCAAGCCTAAAGTTAATGTTTTCAAATTCATGTTGTTATCTCTCGTCTGAATTAACTTCAGTTTATAGAATCTTGAACCGTTTACATCCCTAAAGATAAAACGTTTTGTTGCAACTATGAAACGATAAAATTGTAAATTCTCGTGTAAATCTAAGCATTTAAGACATACGATACTGGATAAATCCGGTTTTTTTGGCCACTTTATCATAGAGCAATCTGGCTTTATGGTTCGATTCATGGGTCAGCCAGTACACCCGATCACAATTACGCTGCTTTGCTACATCATAGATATGCTGAATCAGTACACGTGCTATGCCCTGCCCGCGATAATCCGGATGAACAAATAAATCCTGCAAATAGGCATAAGGACGCATGGTCCAGCTACTGTCATGCTCAACCACATGAACTAGCCCGACTACTTTTCCATCAATCAGTGCAGCAAAACCATACATATTGTCCTGTCCAGGACTAGTGAGCTTGGCCCAGGTATTTTCACTGATTTTTTCTGAAATTTGCGCCTCATAAAAGGTTTGATAGCCTTTCCATAAAAACAGCCATTCCGGCTGTGATATTTGCTCTAGAGATTTGATCTGGATCTGGGATGATATTTCCATATTGAGTAACTTCTTTGGTTTATGTCTTTAATTATCTTTAAGTCAATTATTTACGATATGAGTCATTAGGTTTTTATGATGGCACGAACTTAGATTTATCTCATCTAATGTTCATAAGCAACTGTCAGAGGAAATCATCCGACATAAAAAAAGCCCCATTCAGGGACTTTTAGTATTTTCTGTTAAAGTTTTTCAACCAGAATACGATCCACCTGTTTCAAACCAGAATGCTTTTCATGGTTCTTACGACGTACTTTAATGATTTTTTCTTCAGCCATTTCCTGAAGTAATAGCTCAACCGCAACCATTGCTTCAAGGGGTAGATCCTGCCCGATCCATTTCTGCTCGCCTGCATCCATTAAAGTAATTTCATCACTAATTTGTTCATACAAGCTCATGTTTATCTCACTCTTTCATTTCAATTATGGGAGAACACTTTTTAGCGGTTGCCACATGAAAACAAGGCTAGAAAGCGGAAAAACAAAAGACGCCCCAAAACTGGGGCGCCCTTAAAAAACGACTTAATCAGTTGATTAAGCAGTAATCTCTTTTACAGCTGCTACAACAGCTTCAGTTGTAATGCCGAAGTGTTTAAACAGGTCTTTAGCAGGTGCAGATTCGCCATAAGTGGTCATGCCGATCACACGACCATCCAGACCTACAAATTTCCACCAGTAATCTACATGTGCAGCTTCAACCGCTACACGTGCACGAATATTTGAAGGAAGAACCGCTTCACGATACGCAGCATCCTGTTTCACGAACTCTTCAGCACATGGCATAGATACCACACGTACACCTTGAAGCTGTGCATAAGCTTCCATTGCAAGAGAAACTTCAGAACCAGTCGCAATGATGATCGCTTTCAATTCGCCTTTTTCTTCAGCCAGAACATAACCACCTTTCGCTACATTCTCAATTTGTGCTTGAGTACGCGTTTGGAATGGCAGGTTTTGACGAGAGAAGATTAACGCTGTTGGGCCTTCTGAACGCATCAAAGCAGATTTCCAGGAAATCGCTGCTTCAACAGTGTCGCATGGACGCCATGTATTCAGGTTTGGTGTACCACGTAAAGATGCGATTTGTTCGATTGGCTGGTGTGTAGGACCATCTTCACCCAGACCGATTGAATCATGAGTGTAGACATGAATCACGCGTTGTTTCATCAGTGCAGACATACGTACTGCATTACGTGCATATTCCATAAACATCAGGAATGTTGCTACGTAAGGAATGAAACCTCCGTGAAGAGCAACACCATTGGCAATCGCAGTCATACCAAATTCACGTACACCGTAGTGAACATAGTTACCTGCTGGATTGTCCTGTACGCCTTGTGCACCTTTCCAAAGTGTCAGGTTAGAACCTGCAAGGTCAGCAGAACCGCCTAGTACTTCTGGTAGTGAAGGCACAAGAGCTTGTAACGTATTTTGGCTCGCTTTACGTGTAGCAATGGTTTCTTCTTTTGCATTTACTTCAGCGATATAAGCATCCGCTTTTGCAACAAAGTCAGCTGGAAGATCACCAGAAAGACGACGTTTTAATTCAGCTGCTTCTGTTGGATATTTTGCTGCATAAGCGGCAAAAGTTTCATTCCATGCTGCTTCAGCTTGTGAACCTTTATCTTTGGCATCCCAAGCTGCGTATACATCCTCAGGAATGACAAATGCTTCGTCTGACCAGCCTAAAGCTTCACGAGTCAATACGATTTCGTCATTACCCAAAGGTGCACCGTGACAGTCTTCTTTACCCTGTTTGTTTGGTGAACCTAAACCGATCACTGTTTTACACATGATGATGGTTGGTTTATTCACTTCAGCTTTTGCTTCAACAGTGGCTTGACGGATTGCATCAGCATCATGACCGTCAACTTTGATCACTTGCCAGCCATAAGACTTGAAGCGTTGTTCTGTATCGTCAGAGAACCAGCCTTCAACTTCACCGTCAATCGAAATACCGTTGTCATCATAGTAAGCAATCAGCTTACCCAGACCTAAAGTACCTGCCAAAGAACATGCTTCGTGAGAAACACCTTCCATCAAGCAGCCATCGCCCAGGAAGCAGTAAGTGTAGTGATCTACAACTTTGATATCTTCCTTGTTGAATTGCGCTGCTAAAGTTTTTTCAGCCAGTGCAAAACCAACAGCATTTGCGATACCTTGGCCTAATGGGCCAGTGGTTGTTTCAATACCCGGTGCATAGCCCAATTCTGGGTGACCTGGAGTTTTAGAATGAAGTTGACGGAATGCTTTAAGATCTTCAATTGAAAGATCATAGCCCGTTAAATGAAGAAGTGCGTATTGAAGCATAGAGCCATGGCCATTCGACAATACGAAACGGTCACGGTTAGCCCAATTCGGATTTGTTGGGTTATGGTTTAAGAATTCGCGCCAAACCACATCAGCGATATCTGCCATCCCCATTGGAGCACCTGGATGTCCTGAGTTTGCTTTTTGCACAGCATCCATTGCCAATACACGAATTGCGTTTGCAATACGACGTTCATTAAGCGGGGTTGTCATAAATCAGCGTCCAAATAAATTCAGAAGAAATAGGAAATGATGAAAAGACTTTCAAAACTGCCGTCTATTGTCTTAAAAAAACAGCGAGGGGTAAAGACTAGCCTACAATATTTATCAATTTATTGATCTTGTATTTACCTATCGGATAAATATTCTGCACTTTTAAGGTGCATTGATTGACTAGAGTCTAAGTTAAATTCTAATAAGATGATAAATCTGGGATTATTCTTAACTATTTTTTATAAATTAAACTTTTACAATATGTTGAATTCCTCTTCAGGATACCTCCAGCTAGGAGTCAAAACAGAAGATCCAGACTTAAATAAGTGATCTTTTTCCAGTCCATAAAAATGCATATGTGAATATCTAATGTCTGCCCAAGATCATCAGACATGAAAAGATAAAGGTTGAAGTTCAATCAGGCTAGTCGATACCACGAAAATCATTGTCCTCGGCAATCTTTAGGTAAATAACGCTGACTGATATCGCTCGAAGAACAACTGCCGCCATAGACATCAAAGGCGATGGATTTGCCACGGATTGCCGTATCTATCCCATCCTGCCGTAGCTTAAATTCAATCCGGCAAGCTGCATTGATCACGACTTTTTCAATATATTGGGTTCCGCTGCCAATTTGACGGCCTGCATCACAGTGACCATCAGAGGCAATAAATTGAGTTCGATAGCTACCTGCCTGCTCAAAAACCTCTGCTAGTTGGCTTCGCACGACATAACTGTGATAACTCATGCCTGCTACTGTCGCCAGAATGGCAATAATTGTGAATACAATCATGACTTCAATCAAGGTAAACGCCTTTTGATACATGCTTTTCCATCTCCGTACAGTCTTTTAAACAAGTCCATACCAAAAGATTTCGCCACTTCCTGACAGGCGGTTTCTGAAGGCTTGAAGCTACTATGCAGAGTCGTACTATTTGCAGCAAGGCTGTCTGTCGTATGATCAATACACCCGCCTTAAGTTATTAATAGAATGATCACTTTCCTTAATATTTTAAACACTCTAATTTTTATATTTTTCTTAGTATTTAGTTCTGCAAATTTGTTTGGAAATATCACTGCTTAATTAGCGTCTCTTATCAATTCACAGACTATTTATTAAGTTTATTAAATGAATCTAGCCTGCTGTTTAATTAGGCATATCAGTTTTTTTAATTCCAATAATCAAATAAAAGCACAATAATTTGAAACAATTTCGTGCAATTTTGTCGAGTTGCGCTAGTCCTAGAGCACAAGTCGATGTAACATATCGGGTCTTTAAATTTAACTGTGATAGGACTATGCGCGAGTACGCTGTATTTACTTCGGAATCTGTAAGCGAAGGCCATCCAGATAAAATGGCTGACCAAATCAGTGATGCTATCTTGGATGCAATCTTAAAAGAAGACCCATACGCACGGGTTGCTTGTGAAACGCTTGTAAAAACAGGTGCGGTTGTACTTGCCGGTGAAATCACAACAACTGCGAACATCGATTTTGAAGCGGTTGTCCGCCATACCGTTAACAGTATTGGTTATCATCATTCTGACCTAGGTTTTGATGGTTCGACCTGTGCGATCATCAACATGATCGGTAAGCAGTCTCCTGAAATTGCTCAGGGTGTAGACCGTCAGAAACCTGAAGATCAAGGTGCTGGCGACCAGGGCTTGATGTTTGGTTATGCCAGCCGTGAAACTGATGTACTCATGCCTGCGCCAATTTCTTATGCGCACCGCTTAATGGAAAAACAGGCTGAATTACGCCGTAACGGTACATTGCCTTGGTTACGTCCAGACGCAAAAAGCCAGGTGACTTTCGCTTATGAAAATGGCGTGCCTGTTCGTCTAGATGCTGTTGTGCTTTCAACTCAACACGATCCTGAAATTTCACAAGCTCATTTAAAAGAAGCTGTGATTGAAGAAATCGTGAAAAAAATCATTCCTGCCGACATGTTCCATGCAGACACCAAATTCCACATCAATCCGACCGGGATGTTTGTGATCGGTGGTCCTGTAGGTGACTGTGGTCTGACTGGCCGTAAAATCATTGTAGATACTTACGGCGGTATGGCACGTCACGGCGGTGGTGCATTCTCTGGTAAAGATCCATCAAAAGTTGACCGTTCTGCTGCTTATGCAGGCCGTTATGTTGCGAAAAACATTGTCGCTGCGGGTCTTGCTGATAAATGTGAAATTCAGGTGTCTTATGCAATTGGTGTTGCCGAGCCAACTTCAATTTCAATCAATACTTTCAATACAGGCAAAGTGTCTGATGAATTGATCGTTCAATTGGTTCGTGAGCACTTTGACCTGCGTCCATATGGTATTACCCGTATGTTGAACCTGATCCAGCCAATGTATAAACAGACTGCGGCTTATGGTCACTTTGGTCGTGAAGGTTCAGATACTGCATTTACTTGGGAAAAAACTGACAAAGTCGAAGCACTTAAAGCATCTGCTGGTCTATAAGTTTTCAAGTTTTAAAAGCTCGCTTTATGCGGGCTTTTTTATGGCTTCTACTTTTAGCCTGACAAAAATTGAGCTGGAAATAGTTGTGTTTTGTTACATCTAAAACTCATATTAAAACGGATAAACTTATTCTTTATAAGCAGTGAGAAGCAATCCATATAAGGGTTGTAAGAAAATACATTCAAATAATCAGACGATTTATATTTGGCAAAAATTGTATAAGCCTTTATAAAAATTACATTTAGCGAACAAATTCTGATCTAATTATTAGCATAAATTCAAATAAATACTCGCTAGACTGTTTTCGACCTTACAACTACAAAGGATATGACACGATGAATAAATTACTTGTTGCTTTGGGTTTAGCTGCAACCGTTGCTTTAGTGGGTTGTAATAAGAAAGAAAATCCTGAAACAGGTGCGACAACTGGCGAACATTTAGAAAATGCTGCTACTCAAGCAGGCCATGATATGGAAGATGCCACTCATGAGGCTTCTCAGGAAACTGACCAAGCCATGGATAATGCGGCTGCAAATGCTTCCCGTGCCGCTGATGAAGCCGCCGCTGCGACTTCTCGAGCAGCAGATGCAACTGCTGAAGCCGCTAAAAACGCGACTGCTGCAACTGCCGGTGCTATTGAAGAAGGTGCAGGCAAAGTACGCGAGAAAGCTGAAAATTAATTTTTAAAGCTTTAGATCTTTAAAAGCCTGCTTTGCAGGCTTTTAAACTTTTTATACATTTCACTATTAGGCAGGTGATTGTTCTAATTAAGCTGATATCTTTTGAAATAATCACGACCTTATATCATTTAAATTCATAATTATTATCAGTTATCAGGATGTTTAATTGGCTCTTAGAAATTCTAGATCAGCCCATTTTAGTGAGAAATTGCGTAATATACGCGACTTTATTTTTTAAAGCTTGATCTCCCATGTTTGTTATTGCTGCGTCTTCCCAGCGATCGAATCTCTCGGTCTGGGTGGCTTTTATTTTACTTGTATTAGGAACTGTCGGTGCCTATCACATCGTGGGCCTGAACCAGGCTCTATTATTTCTGGTGGGTGGTGCACTGGGTATGACCTTGTATCATGCCTCGTTTGGTTTCACCTCCAGCTGGCGCGTCTTTATTAAAGAACGTCGTGGTCGTGGCTTACGTGCCCAAATGATCATGCTGGGTCTTGCTGTCTTGCTATTTTTTCCTGCTTTAGGCGCAGGTGAACTGTTCGGTAATCCAGTTCAAGGCTTTGTCAGTCCAGTTTCGCTTTCTGTGGTAATCGGGGCATTTATTTTCGGGATTGGCATGCAGCTCGGTGGCGGTTGTGCATCAGGCACACTTTATACCGTTGGTGGTGGTAGTGCCCGTATGCTGGTAACCCTGTTCTTCTTCTGTGCTGGCTCACTGATTGCGACTTCGCATATTGACTGGTGGTTTAACCTACCCCATTTCGCACCCATCTCCATTGTAGAAAGTTTTGGTGTCATTCCTGCACTTGTTTTGAGCTTTGTCATTTTTGCTGTTATTGCTACTGCAACTATCTTTTTTGAAAAGAAACGTCATGGCAATTTAGAAGTTGAACCTCAAAGCCAGCATCAGGGCTGGAAACGCTTTTTGCGTGGTCCATGGCCATTAATCTGGGGTGGAATCATTTTAACCCTGCTTAACTTTGCTACTTTGGCGCTGGCTGGTCGTCCATGGGGAGTTACTTCTGCCCTTGCTGTCTGGGCCGCGAAATCTGCAAGTTTTGTTGGAATTGATGTAGCCTCTTGGGCGTATTGGCAGCAACCAGCCAATGCCAAAGCCTTATCTGAATCGCTCTGGTTCGATATTACGTCTATGATGAACTTTGGCATCATGCTTGGTGCATTATTGGCTGCCAGTCTGGCAGGTAAATTTGCTCCGAACTTCAATATTCCAAAACGTTCATTGGTTGCTGCGGTTATTGGCGGTTTGATGCTTGGCTACGGCGCTCGTCTGGCTTATGGCTGTAATATTGGTGCCTATTTTAGTGGTATTGCTTCGGGCAGCGTACATGGCTGGTTATGGCTGGTCTTCGCATTCCTTGGAAATGGTCTGGGTGTAAAACTTCGTCCAATTTTCTTCCCCGGTGAGAAACCTCAACCAGAAAAACTGACTGGTTGCTAAATAAAAAAGCCCATCTTTGCGATGGGCTTTTTTATAGCTTAATACTTACAACGCAGCTTTTAGATTACAACCATAATTCATGGTTTGTTGAACCTGACGATAAGCCGTATAACGGTCCAGAATAAAAGTATAGAACTGATCGCTAGATGCAAAATTGGATTTCAGGTCTTCATTCTCGGCTTTAGGCAATTGAATTTCGTCGACCAGATTCAGATTATAATGCCCCAAGCGATACATCTCAGCAAAATAACCATTCATCATGTCACAATAGGCCACTTTACTGGATTTTAGCGCAGTCCGGCTGACAGGATGCTGATTCAAGGTTTGCAGGTTATTCACATCCAAAGGCAACTGATGAGAAAAGGCAATGCTTTCTACTTTTTTAAATTGCTGAAAGTCCTGTGCCAACTTACTGTTTAGATCATCAAAACGTTGCTGTAATTCCTGTGCACTTTTAACCTGATATTTACCCGGATCTACTGCTATTTTCTGTTGCTCTGCTGAACATGCAGCCAATCCAGTTACCATAGCTAATGATGCCAGCCATACCTTCATATCTATACACTCGATCTAAATATTAGCTGTCATTATGCCTTAAACTTGGGCGAAGATTTTATTTAAAGTACTTTCTCATTCATATAACGCCAGTAGCGTTTAGGTACATACTGGATATGCAGCTTCATATTTTGTCGTGCCTGAATATTCACGCTTTTAAAATAATCTTTCCAAAGCTGATCATAGAGTACTTCTTCATCATCCAGTTCAATGCTAAAAGACTGACTATGTCCAATCCGGATTTGTGGATCAACTATTTCTGCATTCATCTCTATCTGGTGCACATCATTTAAATCGTAATAGATGCCGTACTGGCGCTGCTCATCATAAATTAGCCAACGCTGGTCTTGGTAACGTTCCTTAAAATGTCGGGAAATAATCGGCAGTACATTAAAATCCGGTTTGACCAGACTGAGAAACAATCCATCTTTGGCCTTTTTGAAGCGGACAAAAGCTTCCATACGATGCTTTTCACGCCCGACCTGTTTCATCCATTGTGACATTCCGATGACTGCATGATGGCCATAATCTTTATCAACCGGCCGCTGATTTTGAAATACATAAACTGCAAAATCGAACAGGTTCTGAAATGCCTGTTCTTTTTCAGAAAGAAAAGCATAATAAAAGGCTTTTAAACTACTGGATGATACTTTCTGTTTTAAGCCTTGCCAGACCCGCTGTCCCTGACTTTCATTCGGAGCTACATGAATAAAATCATCGAATAAGCCATTTTGTGCCTGCGGATTGGCCGTCACTTTGACATCAAACTCTTTAAACTCAAAAGCCCGAAATACACAGCTTAATAAACCGGTCATGGTGCCATCAAAACAGTACTGTGCCATCAGAAACCGAATCCTAGTTGAGGTGACAGTTGCTGCTGATATTTGGATTGACCGGCTTGTAAAATCTGCTGGCGAATCTGCTGGGATTGCTGCTCCTTTTTAAATTTCGGTGTATCTGCACAGCGAATAAAATGCTGCGCCCGGTTATACGCCACGCCCATCCGTTTTAGTTGATCGATATGAATCTGACCAAAACGGCGTGCCTGTACAATCTTTTTGGCAGAACGTACTCCAATGCCAGGCACGCGTAATATTATCTTGTAGTCGGCTCGGTTAATATCAACCGGGAAGGCCTCCGGATGGCGTAAAGCCCAGCTCAGTTTTGGATCAATATCCAGATCCAGATTTGGATGCTGGTCATTCACAATTTCATCTGCTTCAAAACCATAAAAGCGCATCAGCCAGTCAGACTGATATAGACGATTTTCTCTTAATAAGGGTGGCGCTGAGCCGATTGCAGGTAAGGCTTTTTCTTCGGGATTAATCGGAATATAGCCAGAAAAATACACGCGTTTCAGCTTAAATTCCTTGTAGTGCCGATCAGCCATCAAAATAATATCTTTGTCCGTTTCACTATGCGCACCGACCACCATTTGCGTGGTCTGTCCTGCGGGAACAAATTTGGGAACGGATTTGATGATCTTACGTTCATCTTTCAACTGGATTAAGCGATCCCGTACAATTCCCAGATCTTTTTGCACTTCTGTATGGGTTTTCTCTGGAGCAAACTTTTGCAAGCCTGCTTCGGTTGGCATTTCCAGGTTGATACTCATCCGGTCGACATATAAACCCGCTTCAGTAATGATCTCCTGCGATGCTCCGGGAATGGTTTTGAGATGAATATAACCATTAAAATTTTCTTCAAGACGCAGCTTTTTCACCACCTGCAACATCCGCTCCATGGTGTAATCTGCTGATTTAAAAATTCCCGAACTTAAAAACAGCCCTTCAATATAATTACGGCGATAAAAATTCATGGTCAGATCGACCACTTCCTGCACGGTAAATGCAGCACGTTTTACGTCATTGGAACGACGAGAGACACAATAGGCACAGTCAAAAATGCAGACATTTGAAAACAGTATTTTCAGTAATGAGACACAGCGACCATCTTCGGTATAGCTATGACAGATTCCATTTCCGGTATTGCCCAAGCCTTTGTCTTTATTTTTACGGTTACTGCCACTCGATGAACAGGACACATCATATTTGGCAGCATCAGCTAAAATTTGTAGTTTTTCTCGGATACGTTCAGACATGATTTCAGCAAGTTGTTGGCTAAAAACCTATTATAAATTTTCCCCGCTATACACTATAGCTTTCCAGTCTTTGTGGCGACATCTCATGTCGTAAGAAATGTAATTGAACCGTTATCCATACAGCATTATTTCAAAATAAAATAACCAATATGATTTGCTTAATTTTGCGGCTATAGGCAAAGTAGATAGAGTAACAGGGAGCAAATCTATGTCTTTATTAGAAAAACTCGGAATAAAACATCCTATTTTCTTGGCCCCTATGGCAGGCGTTTCGACACCTGAACTGGCAGCGGAAGTTTCAAATCAGGGTGGTCTGGGTTCGCTGGGCTTGGGAGCCAGCAGCGTAGAGTCTGCGCGCCAGCAGATTTTAAAAACTCAGGAACTTACAGATTGTCCGTTTCAGGTTAACTTTTTCTGTCATGACAGTCAGCCTCTTGATGAAAACGTAGCCCAAGCCTGGATTGACCAGTTTAAAGATAAATTTGCTGAATACGGAATTAATCCACCCACTCAATTGAACTGTATTTACCCAAGTTTTAAAGACAATGATGATTTCTTGAATCTGGTTCTAGAAACCAGACCATGTGCGGTCAGCTTTCATTTTGGCATTCCTCTCCCGCATCAGGTTCAGGCCTTAAAAGATGCCGGTATTCTGACGATGGTATCTGCCACCAATTTTGCTGAGGCCAAAGCCATTCAAGCGGCAGGGATTGATATCATCATTGCTCAAGGCATTGAGGCTGGAGGTCACCGGGGTATCTTTAGTACCAAGTTTGATGCCTCAGTCAAAACCTCTAATCTAGTGAAGTTAATAAAACAGCATTTTTCACTGCCAGTGGTTGCTGCAGGCGGAATTATGAATGGTGAACAAGCCCGTCAGATGATGGACTTTGGCGCTGAAGCAGTACAATTAGGCACGGCATTTGTTCAATGCAAATCTTCCAATGCCAATGACGCCTATCGTAAAGCGCTACTGTCCAAGCCGCTGACTCAAGTTAGTGCCAGCATTTCCGGCCGCCCAGCGCGTGGCATCATTAATCACTGGCACATAGACGTAGACACGCCTAATCGTCTGGATGTTCCTGCCTATCCATATACTTATGATCTGGCCAAGCAGTTACATGCAGCAGCGTCCAAACATGGTGATCAGGGTTATGGCGCGTTTTGGGCAGGTTCAAATGTGGCGCAAATTCGTGAGATGGAAGCTTCTGATTTAATTAATCAGTTAGTGCTGGAAATGAAACAAAAATAAAGCAAAATTTAATTTTAGAATATAAAAAAACCTCTCCAAAGAGAGGTTTTTTTTATATCGTTCTTTTAACGAGTCATACGATGCCAAGCATCTTTGATCGCAAATTTTGCTTCTTCCCAATTCAAACGAGATTCACCTTTTACCTGTTCCCATTTGGTTCGTAATTCAGGTTCGGCATGTTCGAAGTCAGTTTGACGGTCATATAGCGGACGGTTTTCATAACCAACCCGATAAGCACCACGATAGTCACGATCATAGTCGAGATCGCTGTAAGTAGTGCGTGATTCCGTATAATACGGACGGTTGGTATGCTCAGTTCTCCAGTAATCATCTTCCTGCTTAATCGTGTCCGGATGCTGATAATTATCTGCCTCTGGATGATTTTCTGGATGCTCGTAGTTATCCGTCTGTTTCGGATGATCAGGTGAAGCAATATCATTCCCTGCAATACCGCCTACAACACCGCCAATGATACCGCCTACTACTGCCCCTGGAGGACCACCTACCAGACCGGCAGTCGCTCCAACTGCTGCCCCGCCTAAAGTACCTGCACTGGTAGCAAGTACATTATCCTCACCTTCATTCATATCTGGCACACGAGGATTATCTTTTTGAGGTGAATTCAAATCTGGTCGAGCACTGGCATCTGTTGCATCTTGATTTAATGCGTCACTACGTTCCTCTGGTAATTCAGTCGAGGTTTTATTGCCAAAGTCTGTAACTGGACGATTGGTATTTGTCATTATAGATCTCCCTTGATCATGAGAATGAACAAGATTGAATAAACATCTTGCCATGCTAGAAATTCAGCTTAGAGCAATTTCACGTAAACAATGTCCATATCCTGTCCAGTTTCAGTGAACTTAATATGCGGCTATGTTCACTACAGTCTTTAATGTAACGGAAGCATATAAAATTTTAGCTATAAGATAAAAAAGGTACTGTATTTACTACAGTACCTTTTAGAAGAACTAGGAAATCTCTCTTTTTATTTGGTTTCTAGCAGATTCACCTGATTCACCTGTACATCGCTCATGATATGTCCATGTTCCAGTAATCCATTAAAATAGTTTTCCACCACTTTATATTGATCGGCAGTGTTTTCTACCTGATACATATTTTGACGGAATTCATTACTGGAACGTAGACCTTTGGTATACCAGGCAATATGCTTACGCGAAATACGGCAACCTGAATATTCACCATAAAACTCATAAAGCTCGGATAAATGCCCTAGTAGCACATCTTTCACTTCAGCAATACTTGGCGCAGCCAGATGCTCTCCGGTTTTTAAATAGTGTGCAATTTCACGAAAAATCCAGGGGCGACCTTGTGCTGCACGGCCGATCATAATGGCATCCGCACCTGTATAGTCCAGTACATATTTAGCTTTCTCAGGGCTATCAATATCTCCGTTCGCAATCACGGGAATATTCAGCATTCCTTTCACTTCCTTAATTAAAGAATAGCGTGCCGTATTGAGGTACATGTCTTCACGAGTACGGCCATGTAATGCCAGCGCTGCAATCCCCGCGTCTTCAGCACGTTTTGCAACTCGCAGAATATTTTCATGACCGTTGAGATAGCCCAAACGGGTTTTTAAAGTCACAGGAACATCAACTGCAGCAATGACTGCATCTAAAATACGTGCAACCAGATCTTCATCCTTTAACAAGGCAGAACCGGCCAGCTTATTACAGACTTTCTTTGCTGGACAACCCATATTAATATCAACAATTTGTGCCCCATTTGCAACCTGATAACGCGCTGCCTCAGCTAAGTCATGCGGATCAGAACCGGCAATCTGCGCTGAAATTGGTGCCAGCTCACCATCAAAATTCGCCCGATATAAGCTTTTTTTACTCATGCGCAAGGTCTTGTCAGAAGTCATCATTTCACTGACTGCATGACCCGCACCGAAGTACTTGCATAAGGTTCTAAATGGACGATCGGTGACACCTGCCATGGGAGCGACCCAAAGTTTCTTATCTATTGACCTATCAAACAATTCTGAAATTACATTATTTTTACTCAAAATCTTTAACCTCATTTAACTTCGTTTAGTCGCTCCGTATTGACTTTTAACGCTCTTTATTTGCAACCTATTTGCACCACTACATTTTTATGGTGCAAATTCATGGGCATGGTCACTAAGCGACAAACAAAAGACGGTACAACTCGGTATAGAGCTCAGATCCGTATATAACGTCAAGGCTACCCTGAATTTAAGCAATCCAAAACGTTCAGCAAAAAATCATTGGCTGAGGAATGAATCAAACGCACGGAAGCCGAGATTGAATTGCACCCTGAAAAAATATTGAACCCTGAGATGCAACTTAAGCACAAAACCCTTAGAGAACTCATATTTCAGTATTTGGATGAAGCGGACAGTTTTGCTAGGACAAAAACAGGAGCACTACAGCATATCGCTAGTTTAGATATTTCTAACAAGGATATCTATTCCTTAACCTATGAGTACTTCTAAATGATGGGATTTTGAAAGAAAAATGATGGGATTAAAGGATTATTCTTAGGGAGTTACTAATACTCATTCACCACCAGTAATTATAAGTATGTCAAAAGTACAAATTATATTTTTATTAATTTAAAAAACCTAACATGATGGAAAACTTGTTTACATTAGATTTCTTTCATAAGTCATTTTTCACTCAGCTCCAAGTTATAAATTCCAGCAATTAGATTGAATCTTAATGCTAGTCTTTTGCCTCGATTGCGATATCGCTCAGCAAGAATTTTGAAGGTTTTCAAACTGCCAAATACATGCTCAATTCCAATTCTTCTTTTATTGATTTCCTGATTATAGATTTTTAGTTCGGAATCCAGTTTACAGCGCTTCTTTGCTTTTAATGGCAACAAGCTATTTGGATACACTGTATAAATTCCCTGATAACCCTTATCCGCAAGGATAAATGCACCTGCAGGAATCTGATTCAAGTTACGTTTGAAGAGTTCGAAATCATGTACGGCACCACGACTCGTACATAAACTCAGGATTTTTTGAGTTTGATAATGAATGATGGCCTGTACTTTGAAAGTGTGGGTCTTTTTCTTGCCGCTATAGCTTTTCTTCTGTTTTTTTAGGCCTTTGGATTGGAATTTCCGTGGCATCCACGATTACAACATTCCAGTCGATGCCTTCGCCCTCGGGTAAATCTTTGGGTAAATTAAACAGATTGGACCGAATCAGGCAGTCTTCAACATGACGGACAATTCTTGAGGCTGTGGGCTCTGAAACCCCGTAACTCGTCGCAACGTGAAATAAGGTTCGGTATTCCCGCCAATAGCTCAGACAGAGCAGAACCTGATCCTCCAGGCTTAACTTGGGCGGTCTGCCTTTGGCAGGGACATGTTTCTTCAATTGCTCAACCATCAAATAGAAAGTTGACCATGAGATGCCTGTGTATCGCTTGAACTGAGGATCAGAAAGCTTGTTTGAATCGATGTATTTCATCCGCAGATTATGCACGAATGCTAAGAAATCCGGAGTGCAAATATTAACCAAAAAGAAGATCGTTTTTTGATTTATGAAAGAGATCTAATGAAATTAAATACATAAATTCAAAAGCATAAATATATACTTTTACTGAAATAAAAGATCACAAATATAAATTATTTAGATTAAAAAATTATTACTTAAACTTATAGTTCACATAAAATAATTAAATGAATTTTATTATTATCTATCACAGCATTTATAACATATAATATTTATGTGATTTATCATCCATTTTAACAGGTTATTGTTAAATGAAACGTATTTTTATGTTTTTTTTGCTATTTATATCTTCTATTACTAGTTTAATCACGTTTAGTCTAGCTGGTTTAGCTAAAGATGTTTTTTTTCTGGGAATTGGTGTCTTATTTACCATCATTACCCTTCTAGTTTTTGCTGAGATTAGGTCATGGAAAAGTGACCCTTTCAGGGAGTAACATTAAAATTAGAGATAGGCCCATATTTAGTGGGCTTTTTTTTACAATAAATTTATTTATTAAATGGCGGATTCAAGCGGCAAGTGCAACAGTATAAAAACCAGCCATAACTTCACTCGGTGTATACCAACCTAGTGTTTTTCTAGGACGATGGTTGAGTGCAAATTCTATCTGCTCTATTTGTTCGTTTGACACGCCATCAAACGATGATGATTTTGGTAGATATTGACGGATTAAACCATTCGTATTTTCATTTCTAGCTCGCTGAATAGACTTGTAAGGATCAGCAAAATACGTCTCTATGCCAGCATCAGTAATTCTTTTGTGTTCGGAAAATTCTTTGCCATTATCAAATGTCACACTATAAGCATGGCTCATTTGTAAACGATCTAATGCACAAGTAATCGTTTGAGAGGATGCTCTTATTGGCCCTAAATGAACAATATGTACATACAGGCTCTTTCGATCAACGAGAGTCAATAAAGCACCTTTATGATGTTTACCAATCACCGTGTCACCTTCGAAATCTCCTAAACGTTGTCGTTGATCAATGACCTGGTGTCGGCAGTGAATACTTTTTTTATCAATGATTTGACCCCTACGATCCGTGTTTTTGTAACCGCGTTTTCGATATTTCTTCTGATGCCTTAAATGTAGATGAAGTTTACCGCCTTTTGATTTATCTTGATAAATGTACTGGTAAATCCACTCATGTGAAGGTACATCCAGCCAACCGCTTTGTGTTAAAGCACCTGAAATTTGTTCGGGTGACCAGTCCAAACCAATCAAATAATCAATATAAGCGAAGGCAAATGCTGTCATTGATGATGAAGGACGGTACCGTCTTTGACTTGCAAATTTAGCTGCCTGTTGAGCTCTATATCCACGTTGCCCAGTATTTCTTTTTAATTCACGGTAGATGGTTGATCGTGAACGTCCTAATTCCCGAGCAAGGGTAGCGATTGAACTTTTACTTTTCAAAGTAGCATAAATTTCGTATCTTTCATCTTGAGAAAGTTGGGTGTATTTCTTCATTGTGTGCTTTCCAATTGCGAGTTGAAAAAGTCTAATGATTCTATGAATACACCTAACTTTTTCAACTAATTACAAATGTGTTGCACTTGGGATTTGAATCTGCGAATTCTATATCTTAGAAAAAATTTTATTTTGTAAATATGCTTCCATGGACTTTAGACATCTACGCTTGAGAAACCGACTATTAACCCCAATCAATATAGATATAAATTCATCACTTTTCTGATGGACATAGTATACTGCATCTGCCTTGTTCACTCATCTTTTCAATTTATTTACGACACCATGAACAAATATTTTGCTCAAGTTTTTTCTCTTAAGTCCATATCCATACTTGCTTTATCTATTAGCCTTGTAGGGTGTGGCAATGGTTCTTGGTGGTCAAATGATGAACCCACTCTTGAAGTTGAACATATTCGCAAAGCCATTCCAGGTCGTGTCAGCCAGCGTGAATCTTGGGCACAAGATATTTATGACATCACTGACCAGCTCGGTATTCCACAAACCAAAGAGAATATCTGTTCAATCGTGGCAGTTGTCGATCAGGAATCTAACTTTAATGCAGACCCGGTAGTTCCTGGTCTTGGTGAGAAAGCCGTTAAAGAAGTTCAGGAACGTCTGGAAGAAAAATTTAAAGATAAACTTGGTGAAAGTATCGGTGGAACAGTTGCAGGATATTTCCAGGATGTACTGAAAAACCAGCCAAGTCCAGAAGACAATTATCTCAGTCAGATGCGCCGGGTCAAAACCGAACGTCAATTAGATGAACTTTATCGTGAAATCTTTGATTACATGGCCAAGCATTATCATGTAAGTGCACTGACAGGTGCAGCCAAACTATTTGGACAAAATATTGGCGAAAAAATGAATCCAATTACAACTTTGGGTTCCATGCAGGTTCATATCAGCTATGCCAAGGAATATAAACGTCAAGGGGGCAGTATTGCTGATTTGCGTAGTGACCTGTATAGCCAGTATGGTGGACTGTATTATGGGATTCATCGATTGATGATGTACCCTGCGGATTATGAAAAACCGATTTATCGTTTTGCTGATTATAACTCTGGGATGTATTCCAGCCGTAATGCAGCATTCCAGAGCATGTTAAATAGCTTAACCGATGCCGAATTGAGCCTGGATGGCGATTTACTACTATATACTAAAGATGGCGCGATTCGCTCACAAAAGAGTCAATCTGAACGAGAGCTCATCAGCGTTTTTGCAAAAAATAATTTTATTATTACTGAACGTCAGATTCGGGCGGATCTAAAAAAAGAAAAAGTTAAAGATTTTGAAGATACTATGACTTATCGTGGTATCAGTAAACTTTATCAAGAAAAAACCGGTAAAGAACCAATGTATGCAATGATGCCAGAAGTCGTGATCTCAGGCCCGAAATTGAGTCGTGAGTATAATACTAACTGGTTTGCCAGCCGTGTCGATGGTCGTTATCAAACATGCATGCGCCGCATCAAAAACATAAAACTCTAGCCTTATTTGATTTTGATGGAACCCTGTATCCTTATGACAGTTTTACAGGGTTCATTTTCTATGCTTTAAAGAAAAGGCAGATTTTAAAACGTGGCATTCGTATTCTGCCTTGGATTCAGGCTTACTATCTTAAGCTCTATCCTGCTCATGCAATGCGCCCAAAGCTGTATTACACCATGTTCAAAAATAGTCATGCGCATGAAATTCAGCAGCTTGCCGAAGAATATGCACAGCAGCTTGTTTTAAGATTAAATCCCAAGCTATTAAAGCAACTCAAACAACACCAGCAACTCGGGCATCAAGTCGTTCTCGTTTCTGCTTCACTGGATTTATATTTAAAACCGGTTTGTACTTATTTAGGCATTGACCTGATTTGTAGTGAAGTAGAAATTCTGACAGGCAAAATGACAGGTTTATACAACACACCTGATTGTAGTAAGGATCAGAAGAAAAGTAGAATCTTGGAAAAATATAATTTAGAAGATTATGCTGAAATTTATGCTTATGGAAATAGCGAAGAAGATGAGGCAATGTTAAGCCTTGCACATTATGCTTATCTGGAAGGCCGAGATAAAGTACTTCCACTACTTGAAATGACTTTACCTGAGTCAGAGCTTAAAATAATTAATTAAACTGAGACTAATAAAAAACCGCTATGAATAGCGGTTTTTTATTGAAATCTATCTTACTTCTTAAACGGAAACGCATATTTCACGATACGTTTAATCACGCTGCCATACTGTTTTACCAGACTGGCATTATTATAGTTTAAGCCGTATTTTTTACATACTGCTTCTACTTTTGGCGCCATTTGACGATAACGGCGTGCAGGCACATCTGGATATAAGTGATGTTCAATCTGATGGCTTAAATGTCCAGTCAAAATATGAAACGCTTCAGAACCAGTCAAGTTTGAAGAACCACGAATCTGGCGCATATACCAGTGACCACGGCTTTCATTTTCCATGACAGCTTTCGGAAACACTTCTACATCTTTAGTAAAGTGACCACAGAAAATAATACTGAAAGTCCAGATATTACGAAGGCCATTTGCCACCAGGTTACCTGTCAATACCGGTAATGCTGCAGGACCTGCAATCAATGGAAAGAATACATAATCTTTGAATAATTGCTTGCCAATTTTACGCTGCATTGGCTTCCATTCTTCAAGGGTTTGCTCTTTGGTTTTACGGCCTTTGAAGTATTTACCCAATTCAAGGTTTTGAATAGCTACGCCCCATTGGAACAGTAAGCAAAATGGAATACTGTAGATTGGCTGTAATAAATAACCTGGTTTCCAGCGTTGCTCAGGGAACAAACGCAATAAGCCATAACCGATATCATCATCCATGCCTTTAATATTGGTATAGGTATGATGCTTGAAGTTATGAGTTTGACGCCAGTTGTCTGAAGTTCCTACAATATCCCACTCGTAGGTTTGGCCATTGAGCTTCGGATCATTCATCCAGTCATATTGACCGTGCATGACATTATGACCCAATTCCATATTTTCCATGATTTTGGCAAAGCCTAATAAGCCTGTACCTAATAACCATGCTGGCGGGAACCAGCCTGCGAATAATAAGGCACGACCTGCAATCGATGAATAACGGATGCTCGAATATACGCGACGGATATATTTGGCATCTTTTTCACCTAAATCATCCAGCACTTCCTGTTTGATGGCATCCAGCTCACGTGCAAGTTCATCTAGCTCAGACTGGGTCAGTTCACGGTTTTTAGGATTTTTAAAATACTGTAATTTTACTGGCATATTCATAGGATAAAACTCGCTTATAAGTCGATGACAAGGTCAGTCTGCGCTGAGTTAACACAAATTTTTAAAAGATTACCTGGCTCGGTATTTTGTGCGCCATTTACCAGATTCTTGGTTGAGCCTTCCGCTTTATTACAGGCACATTTATTACAGATGCCCATACGACAGCCATGGGTCGGTCGGATATTCTGCTGTTCCAGACTCACCAGAATCGACTGGCCTTTAGGAATCGTGACGATTTTTTTCGATTGAGTCAGGGTTACATTGACAAAGCCGGTATCAGCTTCATCACTCAGACTCATGCTGAACGCTTCACTTTTGAACAGTTTTGCTGAAGCAAATAGTCGTTCTGCAGTCGCAACAAAACCTGATGGTCCACATGCATAGACTGTGCTTTGTTCCAATGCCTGCAATTGATCTAGATAAGATTCATCAAGACGCGGCGCAGCCGGTTGTTCCTGAGTTGCGAATACCCGATAAGAAAAGTTTGAATATTTTTGTGCCAACTCTTCAAAACGCGCAATGAAAGCAGCATCCTGGTTTTTCTTAACCCAGTACCATAAAGTTACTGGTGCAGCCAGTTCAGCTTTATCTTTTAAAGCTTCCAGCATACTCAGCATTGGGGTGATACCACTACCCGCAGCAAGCAAAAGCAATGGGCTGCTCTGTTCTGGCAAAGTCATGTCACCGAAAGGCTGACCGAATTCAATGATATCACCGACTTCAGCCTGTTCAGCAAACCAGGTAGTAACTTTACCCGCATTCACTTTTTTAACCGTCAATAAAATATGCTGCTGATCAATACGGGTCAGACTATAGCTACGTTCATAACGAATGCCGTTCACCACCACAAATACAGGATGATGCTGGCCCGCCTGACCGAACTGGAATAAATGATTGACACGAATCGTCAGGCTCAGCATATCCTGCGCAGCATGTTCTTTGCGCACAATCTTGCCTAAGGGCTGATTCATTGACCATAAAGGATTTAATTTCTGCATCCAGAAATTAATCGCATATGGATCAATCACACTCTCTTTCAGCGTATTTAATGGCGTTTTAAGCTTTTCGAGTACAGGCATCGTTATAGACATCACCTTGGATTTTTAATTATTATACACTTGTATATATATTTGTATATACATTTGTATTGTTTCTAATCATTTCACAAGCTGGACTGCCTTCGTTATAATGTGTTAATGCCTTTTACTAATCACCTCATGAATGAGCCTTCAATGAAAATAAGCAGTGACGCGTCTTTACCATCGAAAAGCATTGATGAGCCCATTATTGTCCGTAGTGTGGGCCGTAAAGCGACCATTACCAAGGAAGAACTGTTCCAGGCTGCTTTAAACCTGATCGGACCACAAAAAAGTATTTCATCTTTAAGCTTGCGTGAAGTTGCTCGTGAGGCTGGAATTGCTCCGAACAGTTTTTATCGTCATTTTAAAGATATCGATGAACTGGCGATTGAACTGATTGATCGTGCCGGGATTGTGCTGCGTCAGATTCTCAATGAATCTCGTCTAAAAGCATCGAAACAGAACAGTATTATTCGTAGCTCTGTTGAGGTCTTTATTGCCCAGCTGGATGCTGATGAAGGTAATTTAAGCCTGTTATTACGTGAAGGTTATACCGGTTCAAAATCTTATAAACAGGCAGTCGAACGCCAATTGAATTATTTCCAGCAGGAGCTTCAGGAAGACCTGATCCGTCTGGAACGACTAAATAATAAAAAATTATTTCATCCCGAGATTGCGGCCAGAGCGATTACCCAACTGGTATTTAATATGGGTGCCAATGTGATCGATATGGCACCTGAAGACCGTAAGGAAATTGCGGAACAGACCATGATCATGATTCGCATGATTCTGGAAGGTGCCCGTCATCTGGATCAATCTCAGATCCGTTAAGCCAGCTGAAAAAAAAGACTCTTAGTGAGTCTTTTTTATTACCAAGATTAAAGCTTATTCAATCTGGCTTTAACATGGTTTGCCGTCATTTCCGGATGCTCTAGTGGAAACATATGTCCGCCCTGCACCACCGAATAATGAATTTGGTAAACCTTATGCATGCCTTGTGGTAAACCTTGCTGATAAAACTGGCTGCGCTCTGCTGTGATTAAATGTATCGGAACCTGGGGTGGTTTTCTTGGTGTACGCCACCACCAAGCCGGTACAGTCCGGAAAATTTCTGCCTCAATCTGTTTGGGAATGGCTAAAGTTACCCCTCCACGCTCTTGATCAGGCACAATCCCGCTTTCGATATAATCCTGAAAACATTGCTCATCAAAATGCTTAAACAGACGATTCGATCTCAGCGCTTCAACGGCGTCCTGTTTAGATGGCCAGTAATCTTTACGTTTTAGGGTAATACCTGCCGGAGTGAAACGGTCAATACTTTTTAAGTTGAGCTTTTTCACGACTTCAAACAGTGCACTGTTTTTACCAATCACGAAAGGTGGATCCATGATCACCAGTTTGGAAAATAAATCCGGACGTTGATAGGCTGCCATTAAAGTTATCAAACCACCAAATGAATGTCCCAGCCCAATCACCTTTTGATCCGGAGATTGCTGCTGGATATCCTGTATCACTTCATTTACTAGATAACGCCAGTCTTTGGTAATTGGATAGGCTGGATTCATCCCGATCAGCGGAATTGCCTTGACCTGATATTCATCCTGAAAATAATTTAAAAACTTGCGATAGCTTGCCGATGGAATGCCATTGGCATGAGTAAAATGCAAAACCTGTTTCATTATTTTCTTTGATCATTTCTTTATAAAGTCTGAAAGAAGCTTAATATTGAAATGCAAAATTCTACAGAACCAAATTCATCAATCTATGACCTTTAAGTCACTATGAACTCATGTCTGGATATAGATGATTATTTTTTGGAAATAGTCAGGTTTTGCATCGGCAAAAAAGTGGCTCCACAACTGGCTTTATCTCCAGCAATGATTACAGCCCTGCCTTTGACTATTGTAGATAAATCACTAGCAATAGCTGTCACGGTAGTTTGGCACTTGGGACAGTAATGCTTCATGCCATTCAGATGCACCGCCATGCCATTAATTAAAAAAGAGTTTTCACATTCAGTGACCATACCGCCATGGCTGGTTTTCGCGCCAATAGTGATCAATGCTTTGGACATGATATTTTATTTCTTATTCTTAGAGGTGCTGATTTTAAACAATACAGAAAATATCAGCTAGCACAGCCCGACCAAAAGCTCAATCATGACTTTAATTCCAGCCATAAAAAAGCAGCCCGAAAGCTGCTTTCATAATTCATTAGATCTTATGGCTTAACCACGACCATTACTTGAATCGCTTCAGGTGTTACAGATAAACCTTCTAACAAACTCAAGCCTTCTTTTTGCAGCTTCTGTAAACGTGCGATTTCATCTTCACGGATACTTGGGTTGAACTGTTTCAGGTAAGTCAGACGGTCAATTTCATACTGCCATTTATTGCCATACGCTTCTTTAGCCTGCTGCCTGAAGTTTGGCAATGCTGAACGAGCTAATTCCAATGCCTGTTGATAACGCGCTTCAATCACTTCACGGCGTGCTTTCACCACCTGACGGCAGCTATTGCCATCTAAATGATGTAGATATGGTTTCAGGATTTCAGGCGCAATCTTCTGAGACAGATCCTGACCTTTTTCACTCAGCAATACACGGATCAGCTGCTGTGGCAAGCTTGACGGTAAGTTCAGTGCTTTTGGTGCAACCACATCAACCTTGAACCACACTTCCATCAATACAGAACCTTGTGGCAATGCTGCAGACTTTAAGACCGCAACGTTGGTACTACCAAAGCCCTGAGTATTGATCATTTCCATCACGCTTTCAGTGAATGGATGCTCTAAAGTTAGATATTGAGCATCTTCACGGATCTGAGCCTGGTCACGATAGAAGGTGGCTGTCATGCCCTCTTCATCCAGGGTCAAACCTTGTACCTGCATCTGATCCGTTGGCTTGATGATCACCGTACCATTGCTTTGCTCATCAAAGTCGATATTGGTCGATGCCATAAAACGCTTCATGAACATTGGCAAGGTGGTATTGTCATCATAGTCTTCAAGCGCATTAACAATTTCCTGTGCCACGACGGGACGGCAAGAATTGTACTCAAGCAGACGGTCACGACCTTCCTGCAACTCGGCTTCAAGCGCTTCACGTTGTACGCTAACTTCTTCCAGCAGATCTTCAAATTCCTGACCTTTATCTGCCAGCAAGCAATCTTTCAGGGCAACAATAAAGTTTTCTTGCAGCGTTTGCGCCGTTGGAGAAATGTTGCTGAAAATATTCAGCGCTTCGTTATACCAACGGAACATACGCTCCTGCGCAGTACCCACCAGATAAGGCACATGAATCTGGATACGGTTTTCCTGACCGATACGATCCAGACGACCAATACGCTGTTCCAAAACATCCGGATTGGCCGGTAAGTCAAATAGGATCAAGTCTGATGCAAACTGAAAGTTACGGCCTTCTGAACCGATTTCAGAACATAACAGAATCTGTGCACCATAAGATTCTTCAGCAAAATAAGCTGCTGCCTGGTCACGTTCCAAAAGACTCATGCCTTCATGGAACATGGCAGTACGGATACCTGCATGCAGACGTAATACATTTTCCAGTGCTTCAACCACTGGACCACTACGGGCAATCAGTAATACTTTTTTGTGTTTCAGATCAGTACGCAGCTTTTCCATCAACCACATTACACGCGGATCGGTTTCCATCCACGAGCCATCAAGTTGAGATTCTTCCGGCCACATCTGTTCACGTAGTTTGCCATCTTTAGACCAGTTTTCTGGCGCTGGCAATGGTGCTGGCTGACAGTCACGACCCGGGAAGCCCTGAATCGCTTCACGTGTGTTACGAAACAGGATACGACCCGTACCATGACGGTCTAGCAATTCATGAATGGCACGGAAACGTTGCTCTGGGGTATCTTCAATCGCATGACCAAGCAGGCTTTCAATCGCAGTGAAATGCTCAGCTTCCAGTGGAAGGTCTGACATCAGTACTTCAGCGATTTTAGCGGTATGCTGATATTGCTCTTCTTCATCTAGGAAACGATCCAATGAACTGAAACGTTGCGGATCAAGTAAACGTAGACGTGCAAAGTGAGATTCTACACCGAGCTGTTCTGGTGTTGCAGTCAATAACAATACGCCCGGTGTTTTCTCTGCCAGCTCTTCGATCAGATCATAACGGTCATTGCCGCCTTCTTCCTCAGACCACATCAGGTGATGCGCTTCATCGACAACCAACAGGTCAAAGCCCGCTTCAATCGCCTGTTCGCGTAGATCTTCGTGATCCACCATCAAGTCCACAGAAGCAATAATGCGCTGTTCGGTCAGGAATGGATTTAGTTCAGGATCATGCTCTTTGATCGATGCAGTACGAGCCAAATCAAATAGGGAGAATTCAAGATTGAAACGACGGCGCATCTCAATCATCCACTGATATTGCAGTGAATCCGGGACCAAGATCAGAATACGTTCAGAACGGCCAGTTTTAAGTTGCTGATGAATGATCAGACCTGCTTCGATGGTTTTACCCAAGCCTACTTCATCGGCCAGTAAAACACGCGGCGCGAAACGCTGACCGACTTCATGTGCGATATACAACTGGTGTGGAATCAGACCCACACGCGAACCGACCAAGCCACGCAATGGACTGGTTTGCATATTGGCTTGCATCAGCAAGGCTTCAATACGCAGGTCATACCACTCTTTATAGTCAATCTGGCTAGCCAGTAAACGATCTAAAGGTTTAGACAACTGGATCGTTGCACCTACACGGGTTTCATTTAAAGCTTTACGTTCTTCTGTACCATCTTCAAGAGTACGAACCACGTGATAACGCACTACACCATTGCGGTCTTCAACTGACTCAACGGTCCAGATCGTACCTTCCTGATCTTGCAGTTCGTCATTCGCATTAAATACGATACGAGATAAGGGTGCGTTACTGCGAGCATAGACGCGAGTTTCATCGCTTTTTGGGAATAAAATGCTGACCGATCGCTCATCAACATCAATGAGAACCCCTAAACCGAGTTCTGTTTCAGTATCTGATAACCAACGTTGACCAATAGCAAATTGCTGCAATTTTTCCACCTTTATCTTAAGTACAAGATTATGAATATCAGGCTCAATCACGAAACGTCATTTGAGCAAAATTTCACACCTTCAAGCAATGTATTTTGACATAAAGCCCACTAAAAAGTGAGCATAATTCACGTCGATTAAACAAGTATTTCCTAGAATTCAGCCGGACAATTAAATTCAACTAACTGTTGTGTTTTAGGATGATAAAAACTTAAACGCTCGGCATGTAAGCATAGACGCGGACTAAGCTGTTGCTGCTCTGGCGTTGCATACAAGGTATCGCCAATAATCGGATGCCCGAGATATTGCATATGTACACGGAGCTGATGTGAACGACCGGTAATCGGAGTCAGTTTCACCCGAGTCACAGCTTGCCTCTGAATTTCAAAATGTTCGATGGCCTGCCATTCTGTAATTGCCGGCTTATTATGATTCGGTTCAGCAATATGCAGTGGTGGACAGCTTGGATCATAAATGACAGGCACATCAACTGTACCCTTGCCTTCTAATGTTCCAGCCACGATGGCCTGATAGGTTTTATCGGTTTGGCGTTCCTGGAACTGGCGAGAAATGGATTTTTGCCCTTCTCGGCTTAAAGCAAATACTAAGATACCGGAAGTGTCTCGATCCAGGCGATGGATCAGCAAAGTTTTAGGTTCTAATTTGATGAGGCGATTGATCAGGCAATCTTGTAAATCTTCTGTTTTACCGGGCACTGTGAGTAAGCCAGCAGGCTTATGGATGACCATAAAATCTTCATCACGATGTATCAGATGTTCGGTTAGAAAATTACTCAAAGTTCAATCCCACGCTGATCGCGAAAAACAAGGCGGCCATAATAGAAAGCTTGAGTGATAATTACAATGCGCATTTATGTAAATGGCGATGAAATTTCCGATTATTTTAAGAAAATTACCCAATTAGCGATTATCGACGTGCAGATTGCATTACAAAGCTCACTAAATCATGTAATGACGGGTGTTCCAGCACATCTTCATAACGCAGATCAGCACCATGCGCACGCCATGTGCCAACCAGACTGACTACTGCTACAGAGTCCAGTCCATACTGCTTTAAATCAGCATAAGGATCAATTTCCAGCGCATCTATATTCAGCTGTTCAGCTACTGCTAACATGATGCCTTTGGTTGACAATACATATTCTGACGGCGCACTTAAGTTCCACAATCGGGTCAGACTATAGCTGTTCATATGATGCAAACCTTGTGCCACTATATTCTCAATCCACTGGATATGCTGTTCCTGACTAGGCATCAAAATTGCATCATTAATTATGCAAATTTGGTCTGTCACACTTTGCAGATGTGGCAGGATCTGTTTCAGCATCGGTGTGATTTGTCCGGCAAAAATCAGTTGAGGATGAGTTGAAGCATATTCTCCAAGTTGCTGCATGCCTTGAATCAGGTCATCGCCATATAGGTCGACAATGGGAATATCAAGTGCTTTAGCTTTATTGCTGATCTGAATCAGATTATTCATCAGCTCAGACTCTTGAATCCCGGCCTGCATTCTTAAATTATGCAGCCCAACCAAGACCAAAACTGAATCTGCAGCAGCAAGCTGCCATTTGGCTTGAGATGGAGCAATTTGAATTTTTCTGGGCATTGTATAGAGCATGGGAGTTTTATCTATTTAGCTTATTACCCGAATCGCGGATAAAAAATTGACTTGAAAAATAAGAGGACTAGAGCCATCAGTTGAGTTACCACACAAAACTTAAAACTCTAGTCCCGATGTTTAATAGTACCGAATTATTTTGCGTAATTGAT
>NZ_VPDL01000028.1:0-42745 GCF_013417705.1 Acinetobacter sp. YH12235
TACTGGAGAAATCTAGGAGGTATGTTTTGCCTGAGAGGAGGGTTAGAAGTTGCCCAAGAGTTGTGAAAGGTAAACCACTGAAATACCCAAGAAAATGCCAGTCAATTTCTTAACTGACTGGCATTACTCATATGAGGACTTTTTTATTCAACTTGATAGGTATTAGATCGAGAATGAAGATCCACAACCACAGGTCGTGGTCGCATTCGGGTTTTGTACCACAAAACGTGAACCTTCCAGACCTTCAACATAGTCAACCACTGAACCGACCAAATATTGATAGCTTAGAGAATCGACCAGCATTTTGACATCGCCATTGACGAATTCTGCATCATCTTCATTTTGGCTTTCCGCAAAGTTAAAGCCATAAGAGAAACCTGAACAACCGCCACCGGTGACATACACACGGAGCATTAAGTCTTGGTTACCTTCACTGTCACGCAACTGGCGTACTTTATTTGCGGCATTGTCGGTGAGCACAAGCGCTTGAGCATTCATGGCGGATTCCTCTGTTGAATGGAATGTCTTTAAAAAGAAAAGACCATATTTCAAGTATAACACACTCAATATATGGTCAGTCTGTACAGATTAAAAGTCAAATCAGAGTAATTTTATCAGGATTGTTTATAGTTCTCATCCTGTAATGCACATTCGAAGTTTTTCGGATTCTGCTTGCAGCGGAATTGCCAGAGTAACTTCATCATACGTTTGTCATAAATACCGCGTTTGGTCAGATCAATCCGCGAATCACGCATCAGCTTTTGGTAACCCGGCTTATCTACCTCAGGAATATCCATCCAGTATTTAGAGGGAATATCTGCCTTCATTTTACCTAAAATACCAAAAGCACGTGGTAACTGGCTTTTCACCCATTCACGTGATTTTTGTCCATATCCTGCCGGGAATTTATCTGGACGAATAATGATATTACCAGTGACCTGCAATACCGGATAATTCACAATGGCACCCTTGCTGCCCAAACCTTTATGCAGCTCTAGCGGTTTAAATACGGCAGCAGGCGCACCAATAATATCGACCTGGCCATTGTTAAATTTAGAGCCAAAGTTGGTCACATCGGCGCTGACTGCCTGTGCACCCACTTGTTGAACCATGATTTTTTGTGCTTCGTCATAGTCAAGTACAGCAATTTTTTTACCTGCTGCTTTCGCAACTGTATTAATGCTTCGGTCATTGACCATCAGGAAGGCATCGCCTACCGGAATCACTCCTGCGACTTCATATTTGCCTTGAACCATGAGCTTGGCAAAGGTTGGACTCGCCAGGCCTTGCATGACTTTTACCGCCAGGTTCAGATCTGGAATTGCGCCGATCGCATCGAGTGAACCGGTAAAACGGTTAAACTGACGGCCACGCATACCGGTAACACTGATCCCGTCACATTTACCGGCTTTAAAATCTTCTGCGACGACAGCTTCATTGGTATTTACCCTAAGCTCGATATCAGCACCCCAGTTTTTTGCAGCCAACTGATAGTCTTTCATTACGGCATAGACGTCACCATTTTTGCCGACCAGATCGAATACACATACCACCTGTTTAGCCTGAGCCAGACCTGAAACTGCCGCGAGTGCTGCACCTACAGCTAGGGCTTTCCATCCTCTCTGCATCATTTTGCTTTCCTTGATTGCCTTGTTTTTGTTATCTGCTTTAAGTGCTACATGTTATTGTTTTTTATACTAAACATGAAAACATTATTTTTAATCAGCTTAACTGCTTTACCGTGATCTGCAATGGCAGATCTGACTTTGTTTAATATAAAAAAAGCTTAGATAAATCTAAGCTTTTTTCCTTAAAAATCAAATTATTCGCCAGAAAGTGAACATTCAAAGTTGGCCTTATCGACAGAGCAACGTGCACGTTTCAATACCGACATCATGCTGGCATCATAGATTCCACGCTTGGTCATATCCATACGCCCTTCACGTAATAACTTCTGGTACTTGGTTTTATCTTCTGCACTCAGATTCAGCTTATATTTCGCCGGAATACCTGCTTCCAGACGATTAATCATCGCCATGCTCTTAGGCAGATTTTTAATGAACCAGTCACGAGACTTCTGGCCAAAACCGGCTGGGAATTTCTCCGGACGGATCACAAAGTCAGAGGTGACATGCAGTACCGGGAAGTTAAACATCGCACCGCTATTGCCCAGACCTTTATAGATTTCGAGTGGCTTGTACGCATACGCCGGTGCGCCCACCATATCGACTTGGCCATTATTAAACTTGGCCACGAAGTTGGATACATCAGACACTACGGCCTGAGCACCTACACGTTGAACCATGATTTTTTGCGCATCATCATAGCCAAGAACAGCGAACTTCTTCCCTGCGGCTTTTTCAATAGAGTTGATGTTTTTGTCACGCACAAAGATAAAAGCTGAACCCAGTGGCGCAATCCCGGCCACCTCATATTTTTTACCGCCCATGGTGGTAACCATTTTAGCGGCATTACGCTTATCCAAAGCGAAGCTAATCGCACGCTGTGCAATGGCATTACTTGGAGCACCACCTAAGGCATCGATTGAACCGGCAAACTTGTTATATTGACGGGCACGCATGGCGGTCATGAATACGCCATCACATTTGCCAGCCTTAAAGTCATTGTCAGCGACGGCTTCATCCTGACGAGCGATCAGATTAATATCTGCGCCCCAGCCTTTTGCTGCCAGTGCCCATTCCTGAGCCATCTGGAAAGACTCGCCAGATTTACCAAGTAGGTCAAACACACAGATATCGACCTTTTCTGCATGTGCCACACCTGCAAAACCAAATGCAGAAAATGCAGCCAATGATAAGAGTGTTTTTTTCATTTTAGTTATCCTTTGAAATCTTGTTGTTAGCTGAGTGTCCGTACACGCGTCAAATATTAAGCAAATTTATTTCAAAAAAATAGAGCATTTACTCCAGATAAAAGCGGCTTTTTGGCCTATAAAGATAAATCAGTTTTTCTTGATTTCTTTTATCTTATTTTTTTATAAATATATCAGCATCTTAATATTTTAGCTTAGCTACTTCGAATTACATTTCATTCGCTGTAGTTACAAAGATATACATGATTTTAAAACTATTCACCACTAATTGAGCATTCGAAATTGGTTCTTTCCACAGTACAGCGTGCCCGTTTTAATACCGTCATCATGCCAGCATCATAGATGCCCTGTTTGGTTAAATCCATACGCCCTTCACGCAGAATTTTCTGATAACTGACCTGTTCCTCACGACTCAGGTTCAGAACATATTTACGCGGGATTTCTGCTTCCATCCGTTTTACCATCGCGAAGCTGCGTGGTAACTGCTTAACAAACCATTGTCGGGAATTGGCTGCAAACTGTTCCGGAAATTTATCCGGTCGAATAATCAGATCTGCCGTGACATTGACCACCGGAAAGTTAATCATGGCTCCTTTTTGGCCCAGTCCTTTAGTCACTTCGAGAGGTTTAAAGGCATAAGCGGGCGCTGCCACAATATCCACTTCACCCTGATTAAATTTACGGATGAAATTGGAAATTTCCGAATTTACCGGTACAGCTTCTACCCGGTTCACCATAATGGTTTGGGCATAGTCATAATGTAGAACTGCAAACTTCTTGCCTTTAATATGTTCCAGCTTGTTCATATTACGATCACGGACAAAGATATAAGCAGGACCAATCTGGCCAATACCGGCTACTTCAAATTTTTCCTTGCCAATCTGAGTGGTCATGCGCTTGGTATTACGCTTATCCAGCACATAACTCACCGCTTTCATGGCAATGTCATTATTAGGAACGCCGCCAATGGCATCAATGGAGCCTGCAAATTTGTTATAAGCTCGCGCGCGCATGGAGGTCATATAGAAGCCATCGCATTTTCCGGCTTTGGCATCCTGATCGACTTTGGCTTCATCCTGATAAGCAATCAATTGAACCGTAGCCCCCCACTGCTTGCTGGCCAATGCCCATTCTTCCAGCAGTTTGAAGGATTCACCCGATTTTCCCAGTAAATCAAATACACAGATATTGACTGGGGCAGCATGTGCACTCGAAGCCCATAGGCCTAGTGCAGATAAAATTAAAAATCCTTTTTTCATTTTTATTTTACTCAATATTATTATGAGCCTTGATGGCTCTATCTTTCGGTTTTTAAACAAAATAGAGTATTTACTCAAAACATAGTTCATCATATATGAATCTATAAATTTTTAAAGCTTGAACAGGATAAACTGCAACGAAGATTTTTTGTTTTCTCTCGGCTTTCCATTAGAATAGCGGCATTCTCTTTTGCCCTTGTTAGTAAGTTCAATGATTCAGTTAGACCAAGTTTCGTTACGCCGTGGTGGGCGAGTGTTATTTCAAAAAGCCTCCATGCAGCTTCATCCCGGCTGGAAAAATGGTTTAACCGGCGTGAATGGTGCAGGAAAATCCACCCTGTTTGCGGCTCTTTTAGGTGAGCTCAGTGCAGATGAGGGTTCGCTAACCCGTCCATCCGTTTGGACCGTAGCGCATATGGCTCAGGAAATTAAAGCGCTAGATATGCCGGCCATTGATTTTGTTCTGTCAGGCGATGAAGAGTATTGGGATATACAGGCCAAACTGGCACATCCGGAACAACTATCCGATGCTGAACTGGCACAGTTACATGGCCGTTTCGACGAGATTCATGGCTATTCCGCTCCCTCTAAAGCAGCACAGTTAATGGCTGGTTTAGGCTTTATGGATCATCAGATTCGCCTGGATGTTTCCAGCTTTTCAGGCGGTTGGCGGATGCGTTTGAATTTGGCCCGTACCCTGATGAGCCGTTCAGACCTGCTATTACTCGATGAACCGACCAACCACTTGGATCTGGATGCGATTTTGTGGCTCGAAGACTGGTTAAAGGCATATGAAGGCACTTTAGTATTGATTTCGCATGACCGTGATTTTCTGGATGCCGTGACGGATCATATTCTGCATATCGAAAATCAGGAACTCACCCTCTATACCGGCAATTATTCAACTTTTGAAGTGACCCGTAGTGAACGTCTGGCGCAACAGCAACAAGCCTTTGAGAAACAGCAGGAAGCCCGGGCACATTTACAAAAATTTATTGACCGTTTTAAAGCCAAAGCGACCAAAGCACGTCAGGCCCAAAGTCGGATCAAAATGCTGGAGCGCATGCAGGATCTCGCCCCTGCTCATGTGGATACACCTTTTACCTTCAGTTTCCGTGAACCGACCAAAATGAGTTCACCACTTCTGGCCTTGGAACAGGCGGAAATTGGTTATGGCGATAAATCGATTGCCAGCAAAATTAACCTGCAAATCACCCCAAATTCACGTATCGGTTTATTGGGGATGAATGGTGCGGGTAAATCAACCCTAATCAAAACCTTAGTCGGAGATTTGCCTTTATTAAATGGTCAACGTAAAGCCTCAGAATTACTCAATATCGGTTATTTTGCCCAGCACCAGATGGATGCTTTGGACGCTAATGCCAGCCCAATGCTACAACTGGCACGTATCGCCGATCCAAAAATCAGTGAAGCTTCTTTACGCTCTTTCCTCGGCAGTTTCGGTTTTAGCGGTGAGCGCATGGATACCCCATGTGAGAGTTTCTCTGGGGGTGAACGTGCACGTTTGGCTTTGGCTTTAATTGTTTGGCAGCGTCCAAATGTACTGATTCTGGATGAACCGACAAACCATCTGGATCTGGATATGCGCCATGCCCTGACTATGGCTTTGCAGGATTTTGAAGGTGCGGTGGTACTCGTTTCGCATGAACGTCAATTGATTGCGACAGTATGTGATGAATTGCTGTTAGTGCATGCCGGACGTTGTAGCGAATTTGAGGGCGATCTGCAGGACTATGCCAAATGGTTACGTGAAGCGCGTCAACAGCAGATCAATGCGCAGAATGCCTTAGCCAAAGCACAGGTAGTAGAAACAGAAGCTAAACCTGTGGTGGTAGCCAAAGTAGATAAGGAAGCACAGCGCAAACTGGCCGCTCAACGTCGTGAGCAGACTCGTCCGATTCGCAAGAATATCGAAAAATGCGAAGCGCAAATTGACAAGTTACAACCGCGTCTGGCAGAAATTGAAGAATTGCTGGCAGATAGCGCTTTATATGAAGCTGCACGTAAAGATGACTTGCTGAAACTTATGAACGAGCAAACTGAACTGAAACAGAAACTGGAAACTGCCGAAGAGCAAATGCTAGAACTGATGATGGAGCTAGAAAGTTTGGAGCAATCTTTTCAGGAAGGTTAAGTTTTAAACCTTGATTCAAATCTTAGAGATTAGCTGCAACTGGAGCTAATCTCTTTTTTATACTTTTTATATATTGCTCTCTCCATCTTTTCCCTGATTTTTTTATCGAAACCGTTTTTTGACATATTTTGTAGTGAATTACGCAAATCCTATATAAGTTTATTTTTTAAACACTCGGATGTCTTATTTCATACATTAATTTACAGCGATTTCTTGGCGCATAAGGCTCTAATAAAAGTGTTTTTTATTTTTGGTAGCCTTGATACGAGTCTGTTTAATGTTGAACTAGAGAGAGGAAATCCGCATGCGTGCTCTTACCTATCATGGTGCTCGGGATGTACGAGTTGAATCCGTTCCAGATCCAGTGATTCAGGAACCAGATGACGTCATTTTAAGGGTGACAGCGACTGCCATCTGTGGCTCAGATCTGCATCTATACCGGGGTAAAATCCCGGCCACTGAAGATGGCGATATTTTCGGCCATGAATTTATGGGAATTGTAGAAGAAGTCGGCCCTGAAGTCACAGAAGTCAAAAAAGGCGACCGGGTAATTATTCCTTTCGTGATTGCATGTGGTCACTGTTTTTTCTGTGAACATGAACTGATGGCTGCCTGTGAAAATACCAATACTGGCCGTGGTGCAATTATCAATAAGAAACAAATTCCACCAGGTGCCGCTCTATTTGGTTATAGCCATTTATATGGCGGTGTACCAGGCGGACAGGCTGAATATGTTCGTGTGCCTAAAGGTAATGTGGGCCCATTTAAAGTGCCAGGATCATTACCGGATGAAAAAGTCCTGTTTCTGACTGATATCTTGCCTACTGCATGGCAGGCTGTAACCAATGCCCAGGTCACTCGCGGCTCCAGTGTTGCGATTTATGGTGCTGGTCCAGTTGGTTTACTGTCGGCTGCCTGCGCACGTATGCTGGGTGCCGAACAGATCTTTATGGTCGATCACCACCCTTACCGTCTGCGTTTCGCCCATCAAACTTATGGTGCAATTCCAGTGAATTTTGATGAAGTCGATGCAGCTGAATATATTATTCAAAATACTGCCGGTCATCGTGGTGTTGATGCCGTCATTGATGCGATTGGTTTCGAGGCCAAAGGCAGTTTGCTTGAAACTGTGATGACGAATCTAAAAATTGAAGGTTCGAGCGGCTTTGCCCTACGTCAATGTATCGCCGCAGTACGCCGTGGTGGTGTGGTGAGTGTGCCAGGCGTATATGCTGGTCCAATTCATGGCTTCCTGTTTGGTGATGCCTTTGATAAAGGATTGACCTTTAAAATGGGTCAAACGAATGTACATAAATTCCTGCCACAATTACTTGAATATGTAGAAAATGGCCAGCTGTCTCCAGAAGTGATTATCACCCATCGCATGAAACTGGAAGAAGCTGCTGAAGGCTATCGTATTTTCGATAAACGTGAAGAAGACTGCCGCAAGATTATTCTGACCCCATAAATACAATGGTAAAAAATAGAAAGCGCCATTAGGCGCTTTTTTTATTTTTGATCACCATTTTATAAACCGTATTTTTTTCTATTTTCAGTTTCTAAAAGCTCAGATCTATTGCCTGTTTATCAAATGAACTGGCACTAGGTCACGTGATGATCCAGCTTAAAGAAACTAAGCTATAGAAGTAAAAGTTAGAAAAATCTATAAGCCTATGATTCAGTAATAAAAAATTGAAAGTTCACTTGATTATTAAATTAATTGTGTAGTTTAGCTACAGTGAAGATCTTTAGAATTAAAATATGTTCCACGCTGATTATTAATTAAATCTACAATATTAATATAAGCTATTAATTTTTAGCTGGTTTATATAATTTTTCCATTAAAAACAGATAAAAATTCACCTGAACTGGTTGCTTTTAAGAGCAGAGAAGTTATGGCTCCAACTAGTCTTTTAAATTCAAAAACCCATTTTAAATTTAAAAACACTTATCCACAAGATAGAGAAATTAAATTTAAATTTAAAAAATTAAGAGATAAGAAAGACAATATAACTTGTGGATAAATACTATCTTATTCACATAAAAAAATATGGATAACTTTGCAGTTATCCACACGATTGATCAGGGTTTAAACAAAATTTAAAACAACACTATTCAAATATTTTTAGAAAATTTCGAAGTAACTTAATAAATCATTGGAACTTTAGGATTTCAAAAATCTAAGTTCTAGAATTTTCCATTCATCCTCTAGCTTCCAGATCTCCTGAAGACGCTGTTTATTATTTTCCAGTCCAATCAAGATCCGGCATTCGGTCTGATCTTCATTGTACTCGTATTCTTCATATTCTATGTCTGGCTTCAGCGGTTTCCATACACCGTTTTGTACCGCATGAGCGATCCGGTCATAACGCAGATAACTTCCTTCTACGCGGCCTTCCTGTTCAAAAACCACCTGAAAGTCCTGATGTTCGTAGTGGCGCAGCACATCATAGTCGCCACTATAGAATGCATTGGCCCAGATCTCACGTATTTCTTCAAGCTGGCTATCCATGGATAAACCTCTTTATAAATAAGACTTGATTCTACTGAACCAGGCTTTTTTGAAACCTAATATCAGCGGATCATTGGTCTAAAAACTGCTTAGATTAAAATTATTCTAAACAGTTCATCTGGCATTAATAGAAAATTTACGTAAAAAAAGCGCCTTAAAAGGCGCTTTTTCGTTTCGATTTATTCCGATGGATCAGGTATCAATATCGGCATTCAAGGCATTTTCTTCAATGAAGGCACGACGTGGTTCCACATCATCCCCCATCAGACAAGAGAACATACGGTCTGCTTCAATCGCATCCTGTACCGTCACTTGTAGCATGTTACGGTTTTCTGGATCCATCGTGGTTTCCCACAGCTGGTCTGCGTTCATCTCACCCAGACCTTTATAACGCTGGATCATCATGCCGCGGCGAGAGTCTTGCAGAATGTGCTGCCAAACCTGATGGAAACTGCTGACCTGAATCTTGCGCTCACCTTTCTGTAAATAAGCACCCTCTTCAAGCAGCGTGAACCAGCTTTTCGAATTTTTCAGTAAACGTGCATATTCACTTGAGCTGAGCAGGCTAGCATCTAGCAGATAGTGATGCGGCAGGTTATGCACATAAATCGTAATCCTCGGCAACCAGCTTTCTACGATCTGGCCATCAACGTTTTTTTCAAAACGTTCCAGACTCAATTCAGGACGTAAACTTGGCTGGATTTTTTCAATCGCAGCACGCAGGTCTTCACCCCAGGTTTCCACATAAGCTTTATCTTCCAGCTGATCCAGCTTGAATGCTTCCAGTGAAATCAACGCATCCAGCAAGCTTGCAGGATAACGTACAGTTAAACGTGCCAGACTCTTTTGTGAAGTTTGATAATCGGTAATCACATTGGCTAGAGCTTCACCACGAATCGCAGGGGCATCAGCACTGATATGCAGTTCCAGCTCATCAATCGCATTCGAAATCAGGTAAGTTTCCAGTGCATCATTGTCCTTGATGTACTGTTCCTGTTTGCCTTTTTTCAGCTTGTACAATGGTGGCTGCGCAATATAGATATGACCACGTTCCACCAGTTCCGGCATTTGACGGAAGAAGAAAGTCAGCAACAACGTACGAATGTGTGAACCATCCACGTCAGCATCGGTCATGATGATGATTTTGTGATAACGCAGCTTGTCCGGGTTATATTCTTCACGACCAATCCCACAGCCGAGTGCCGTAATCAGCGTACCCACTTCTGCAGAAGAAATCATACGGTCAAAACGGGCACGTTCCACGTTCAGGATCTTACCTTTTAGCGGCAGAATTGCCTGCATCTTACGGTTACGGCCCTGTTTTGCAGAACCGCCCGCAGAGTCACCTTCGACCAGGTACAGTTCAGATAAAGCTGGATCTTTCTCTTGACAATCCGCCAGTTTACCTGGAAGACCGGCGATATCCAGCGCGCTCTTACGACGGGTCATTTCACGGGCTTTACGCGCCGCATCACGGGCACGCGCTGCATCAATGATCTTGCCTGCAATTGATTTAGCCGCCTGTGGATTCTCTAACAGATATTCAGAGAATGCCTTGTTCATGGCCTGCTCAACGGCAGATTTCACTTCACTCGATACCAGTTTTTCTTTGGTTTGTGAAGAGAATTTCGGATCCGGCACTTTTACTGACACAATCGCAGTCAAACCTTCACGCGCATCATCACCTGAAACCACAACTTTTTCTTTTTTCAGGATATTTTCACTGTCCATGTAGTTATTTAAACCACGGGTCAGTGCTGCACGGAAACCGGCTAAGTGAGTACCACCATCCTTTTGCGGGATATTGTTGGTAAAGCAGCGTACATTTTCCTGATAAGAATCATTCCATTGCAGTGCAACTTCTACACCAATGCCATTTTCCGCCTGAGTGGTGAAATGGAAAATGTCATTCAGGTGGGTTTTACCTTGGTTAATGTACTTAACAAACTCAGCCAAACCGCCTTCATAGTCAAAAATGTATTCGGCATTGATACGTTCGTCACGTAATACGATTCGCACACCTGCATTCAGGAAGGACAGTTCACGTAAACGACGTGCCAGAATGTCGACATTAAAAATGGTTTGGCTAAAGGTTTCAGCACTTGGCCAGAAACGCACGCGAGTACCGGTCTTATCGGTCTCACCCACCACTTTTAACGGGAATTGTGGATCACCATGACGGTATTCCTGTTCATGGATTTTACCGGCACGATGAATAGTTAATTCCAGTTTTTCTGACAACGCATTTACTACGGATACACCTACACCGTGCAGACCGCCAGAAACTTTATAGCTGTTATCATCAAACTTACCGCCAGCATGCAGAATGGTTAGAATCACTTCTGCAGCAGACACGCCTTCTTCAGGGTGAATGTCGGTCGGAATACCACGGCCATTGTCTGATACTGAAACTGATTCATCTTCATGAATAGTCACTAAAATTTCATCACAGTGACCTGCCAGCGCCTCATCAATCGAGTTATCTACGACCTCGAAGACCATGTGGTGTAAGCCGGTACCATCGTCTGTATCACCAATGTACATGCCTGGACGCTTACGTACTGCGTCTAAACCACGTAATACCTTGATGCTAGAGGAATCATAAGCTTTTTCAGTGGTTTGTTCTGTTTGAGAAGCAGCTTGATCTTCTGAACTCATGGTTTCTCCCTAGTGAAATATAGGTTTATCCAAAGATAGGTAAAAATTTAAAAACTATTGCACAACAACTTGAACTGTACCGTTTTCAACATTGAATAACTGATATGAGATAGACAGATCATGTAGGTGCTTTTGTACTGATTCATGGTCTAAAGTGGTAATAAAAACTTGACTACCAAGCTGGCTCAATCGCTCAATTAAACGTTGTTGTGCGGTTAAATCTAATTCTGCTGTCACATCATCTAATAATACCACAGTTTCCTTATTACAAGAATGCAGCATTGCGATTTGCGACAGTTTAAGTGCCATCATTAAAAGCTTTTTTTGTCCACGGGACAGGATCACATCAGCATCCCCCAAAGGGGTCTTGATACGCAAATCTGCGCGATGTGGACCATATTCGGTATAGCGTCGTTCCACATCTTTATCATGATGATTGGTCAGGTCATTCAGCAGGCCGTTTTCGCTGTGAAAGCCAGGGCTGTATTCCAGAGAAATCTCCAGATCAGGCAGTAGATGCTTGAGATCATCCTCAAAAAATGGCTTCCACTGTTCCACGATGCCGACACGCTGGGAGTGCAAAATCTCGCCATACTCACTCAGCATCTGGTTCCACGGTTCCAGATCAGACAAACTTAGAAAACGTTTGGATTTAAGCAGGCTGTTCCGCTGTTTTAAGGCTCGTGAATAATATTGCCAGGCATGATAAAACTCTGGTTCCACGTGGAACATTAACCAGTCCAATAACTGACGACGTGGTTTGGCGCCATGATCGATAATATCGGTACTTTGTGGATCGAGCAGTTGTAAGGGCAACATTTTGGCAAGCTGGCCTTGAGTCGCAATCGCATCGCCATTGACCTTAATCAGCTGTTCCCCGCTGGCCATTTTTTGCATGCCGACTTTTTCAGTTTCCGATTGGGCGAACACAATCGCATCCGAGGCGCCATGCTGAATGTAATTTTTCGGGATATGGGTACGAAAGGAACGTCCTGTGGCCAGTAAATGAATAGCTTCCAGTACTGAAGTCTTGCCTGAACCATTCTGGCCATAAAAAACATTAAACGGTTGCAATCCCTGGAGTGCAACCGTTTTTAAGTTTCGTACACGTTCAATATGAAGACGCGTAATATGCATAGCGTTGGCTTAGCTCAGCTGTCGCTTAGACACGCATTGGCATCACGACATAGGTCTGATCGGTATGAGATGGATCCTGAACCAGCACAGACTGATTCGCTTCAGTCATGGTCATTGATACATCTTCACCATCTAGTACACCTAGCACTTCAATCAGGTATTGCGCATTGAATGACATTTCCAGTGGTGCATCTGCATACTGGATGGCCAGATCTTCAATCGCCTCATCCTGTTCCGGGTTATTGGCACGAAGTTGTAATGAACCGGCATTAAAGTTCAGGAATACGCCACGCAGTTTTTCATTACTCAAAATAGCCACGCGTTGTAAAGATTGCTTAAACACGTCATGCGCAATAATCACATTCTTGTCGCCACCACGTGGAATCACACGGCGGTAGTCTGGGAATTTGCCGTCAATCAGTTTCGTGGTGAAACGAACCGTAATATCGGCCTGTTCTTTATCACGGCTGGCCATACGAATGGTCACATTCAATAATTCACGACCAATCAGCAAAGAAAGCTGCTCATCTTCAACGCTTAATAAACGTTGCAATTCAGCGACTGCCTTACGTGGAACAATGGCTTGAATCGGTTGAGTTGCTGTCGATTGTGCTGCTGTTTCACACAGTGCCAAGCGGTGACCATCTGTCGTTACCGCACGAAGCTGATTGGCGTCAATTTCAAGTAAAGTACCGGTCAGGTAGAAACGCACATCCTGCACTGCCATTGCGAAAGCCGTTTTTTCAAACAGACGCTTTAATTCGCGCTGAGTCACAGTCACTTGCGTGCCTTGAGTATTTTCAGTATTCAGTAATGGATAGTCATCCGCAGGCAAAGTACCGAGCACAAAACGACTATTTCCAGATTTCAGGATACAACGCTGGTCATCGGTAATTTGCAGGTCGATCAGGGCTGCTGATGGCAAAGATTTACAGATATCAATCAGCTTACGTGCTGGAACAGTGGTTTCACCGGCTTGCAGACATGCACCTTCAGCCAATTGTGTGCTGGCAACCAGTTCCACTTCCAGATCCGAACCAGTGACGGTCAAAGCTTCAGCAGTCACCTGGATTTTCAGGTTTGAAAGAATATTTAAGGTATGGCGACGTTCAACCGCTCCTACGACATGTGAGAGAACATTCAGTAAGCTTTCTTTCGCGATTTTTAAACGCACGGTACATTCCTCTAAAGCTGAAGATTAATAAGATAAAAGTTGAATTTTTAGCAGTTAACTATGCGGCAAAACAGGCCGCATAGCAAGAACAGAATTTGAGCGTTTTAGGTCAACTCTGCAACAGGCGTTGCAGGTTTTTATAGTCCTCATTGAAGATCGGATCTTCTTCACGCAAGCTCTGTACTTTTTCGCAGGCATGCATGACTGTACTGTGATCTCGACCACCAAAAGCCATACCAATTTCCGGGAAACTGTCTCCAGTCAGTTCACGTGCCAGACCCATTGCAAGCTGACGTGGACGCGCATAAATACGGGTACGTTTTGGACCTACCAGCTCTTTAAGTGGAATGCGAAAATACTCACTCACTACACGCTGGATATTTTCAGTACTGATGGTACGGGCACGAATTGCGAGGACATCTTTCAAAGACTCACGTACCACATCTAGATCAATCGGCGTTCCTTTAAAACGCGAGATCGCCACCACTTTATTAAGCGCACCTTCAAGTTCACGGACGTTCGCTACCACTTGTTGGGCGATAAATAGCGCACAGTTACGTGGTAAGTCTACACCAGTGTTTTCAGCTTTTTTCAGCAAGATTTCAATTCGGGTTTCGATATCGGGTGGTTCCACACCCACAGAAAGTCCCCAGGAAAAACGTGAAACCAGACGTGGGTCCAGTTCGGTCAATTCTTTAGGATAACGATCCGAGGTGAGAATAATTTGCTTCGATTCATCCAGCAACGCGTTAAAGGTATAGAAGAACTCCACCAGACTGGCTTCTTTACCTGCCAGCAAATGAATATCATCAACCAGCAAAAGATCCAGTGAACGGCAGTTTTTCTTAAACTCTTCAACCTTGCCCTGTTGTAGGGAACTGACAAAATCCTGCACAAAGCTTTCCGCAGTCATATACATTACGCGGGCATTCGGCTTGGCCTGCAATAAAGCATTACCAACGGCTTGCATCAAGTGGGTTTTACCCAGACCAGTCGGACCATATAAAAATAGCGGGTTATGTTGTGAAGCCCCGAGTTGGGTTAACACCTTACGACAGGTTTCAGCCGCCATCTGGTTAGAACGGCCTTCAACAAATAACGAGAAGGTAAATAAAGGGTTCAGCTGACGTTTACGGCTATTTTTGCCTGAATCTTCTTTTTCTTTCTTAGGACGCGGCGCTGGCGCAACCACAGGCGCAGATTCCAAAGCCGCTGTTGTCGTCGCTGGCTGTTCACTGGCAGATAAAATTGCACCTGGACGCGAATCCACCAGAATTTCAACTTTACGTACGCGACCTTCAGACAGCTGTTCGGCCAAAATCGAAATCAGTTCCAGATGATGCTCTTGAATGTAGCGCGTCCAATACGGATTAGGTGCATAAAGACGCAGGGTATCGTCCAGCTCTTCTGCAACCAACGGGCGAATCCACATTGTAAAGACATTTCCAGAGAGCTCTTGTCGCAAGCGATTTAAGCAGTCTGTCCAAAGCATGTGAATCCCCTATTCATTCCATTGTTAATCAAAAAGGCTGACCGCGACCAAAGCGGGTCGCCATTCTAACCAAGTTATCCACATCTGTCATGGCAATTTCCACAGATTTTGCGCAAAAAGCAGACATGGTGGATAAATTTAAATTTAAAAAGCTGGTGTGGATAAGTTTATCCGCAAGCTGTGGATAAAATATAGCACAAAGTTATCCACAAAGTATAAAATTAATAAAAACAGTTTTATCCACAAACTAAGTTTTTGTTTATTTAATGAAAAATTAGCTTTTCCACAGAAAAAGTCCACCCTAATAATAATAAATTTAAATTTATAAATTTGAATTTATTTATAAGATTCGATTCTTTTGTGGATAACTGAGAAAAGTTTAAATTTAAATTCAAAACTCATGGGTTAAATTTAGATTTCACATAAGTTGTGGATAACTATGTTGATATAAGTGTTAATAACTTATATTTAATTTTAAAACAAATAGTTATATTGTGGTTAACTTATATATAGGTATTTGAATACAATTTTTTTAATCCCTATTTACAATTTTGATTTCAGTCTTATTTGAAAAGAAAGTGGCTTTTGCATTGACAGCTCAAGCAATGAGCACTAAAATCGCGGACCTTTATAGAAAGATCATTTTTGGAGTTTCAATATGAAACGTACATTCCAACCATCTGAATTAAAGCGTAAACGCGTTCATGGTTTCCGTGCTCGTATGGCTACTAAAGCTGGTCGTCAAGTTCTAGCTCGCCGTCGTGCAAAAGGTCGTCACAGCTTAACTGTTTAATCAGTTAGGCTTTGCCGATTTTGGGTGTTATGACTCCACTTTATAGTTTTGGTACAGAGCTTCGTTTACGCTGTGCTGCAGATTATAAAGGAGTCTTTGATGGTGCGCTTTTTAAAGTGCATCAACCCCATTTCCTTTTTCTTGCAAAACATTCCGAACTGCCAAACAGCCGTTTGGGTTTAGTTGTTGCCAAGAAAAAAGTGCGCCGTGCGCACGAACGAAATCGAGTAAAACGACTTGCTCGCGAAAGTTTTCGCCTGCATCAACAGCAACTAGATGATTTGGATATTGTGGTTATGCCTAAAGTAGGTATAGAAGCGGTACCGAACGCAGAGTTGCATCAGCAATTACAATTTGCCTGGCAGAAACTCAACCGTCTTGCCAAAAAGCATTCCAAAATAGCATCATCCTCCCCACAAAAGTAGAGATGGCCAATGGTACGTTTACTGCATTGGTTAATACGTTTCTATCAGATTGCGATTAGTCCTTTATTGGGACCACGCTGTCGTTATATTCCAACATGTTCTCAATATTCCTTGGAAGCAGTCCATACACATGGAGCTGTACGTGGTGTGTGGCTGGCTACTAAGCGTATTTGCCGTTGTCATCCGTGGGGTGGCTCTGGATATGATCCGGTTCCCCCGAAAGCGATTCGTTTTATTTCATTTCAGCAAATAGATTCTCAAACGCTTCACGTTGCTGTACCCTTTCGTGATCGTTTATTGAACCAAAATCACTCTAACCACTTGGGGTAATACATATGCAACAATGGGCCAGGATTGCAATTCTCGGAGCCATGTTTGTTGTCGCATATTTGCTCATTTTGGCGTGGCAAAAAGATTATGGCAATGCTGAAACCAAACCACAGCAAGAAGCTGCGGTTGTTTCACATGAAGTATCTGCAGATTTGCCAAATGCTCAGACGGCGACAGCCGCTTCTGATCTGCCACAAGCAAATATGCCAGCGCAGCAAGCAACGGATGCCACCGCACCTGTAAGTCAGCAGCTTATTTCAGTACAAACTGACCTTTATCATCTTTGGATCAACCCTAAAGGTGGTGATATTGTTCGTGTTGAATTACTCAATCATGACAAGAATAAAGACAGCGATGAACCATTCGTCATGCTGGAAAGCGATGCGAAACGGACTTATGTCGCTCAGTCGGGCCTGATCGGTCTGAATGGACCGGACAGCAGCCGTAATGGCCGTCCAACCTATGAGCTGGAAAAAACGGCTTATACACTGGCAGATGCCAAAGCCGCTAAAAATAAAGATGGCGAAACTGTCAAAGTACTTTCTGTACCTATGGTCTTTAAAACGGCTGATGGTGTAGAGGTCATTAAAACCTTCAACTTTACTGAAGGTGAATATCCGATAGTTGTGAATCACAAAGTGGTCAACCGCAGCGGCCAGACCTGGCAAGGTCAGATGTTCGGTCAGATCAAACGTGACAATTCCGAAGATCCAGGTAAATCTGATCAGGGGATCTTCACACTGGGTACGTTCCTGGGCGGCGCTTGGGGTACACCGGATGAGCATTACAACAAGTTGAAATTTGACAACTTTGTTGAAGAAAAACTGAATACCGAAGCCAAAGGTGGCTGGGTTGCAATGGTTCAGCACTACTTCGTGAGTGCCTGGGTGCCAGGTAACCTGAAATTGACTCAAGCCAATGGTGAAGCCTACAGTGCGAAGCTGGAATCACGTAAATCAACTGATAACATGAATATCATTGGCTTTACCTCTCCGACCTTCAATGTACCTGCCGGTACTGTGGCTGAAATTGATGCGACCTTCTATTCTGGTCCAAAAGTTCAATCGGAGCTGAAAGACCTAGCGACTGGTCTGAACCAGACTGTAGATTATGGCTGGTTATGGCCGATTGCCAAACTACTATTTGTTGGTCTGGAATTTTTCCATGGCCTGGTAGGTAACTGGGGCTGGGCGATCATTCTGTTGACTATTCTGGTAAAACTGATCCTGTGGCCATTGTCGTCGAAGAGTTACCGCTCTATGGCGAAAATGCGTGTGATTGCGCCAGAAATGCAGCGTATGAAAGAAGAGTTCGGTGAAGACCGTATGCGCTTCTCTCAAGAGATGATGGCACTGTACAAACGCGAGCAGGTAAATCCACTTGCCGGCTGTTTACCGCTCTTGCTGCAAATGCCAATCTTCCTGGCATTGTACTGGGTACTGATGGAATCTGTGGAACTGCGTCATGCACCATGGATGCTGTGGATTCAGGATTTATCTTCAATGGATCCTTGGTTTATCCTGCCATTGCTGATGGGTGCAACCATGTATATCCAGCAGTCGTTGAACCCACAACCAACTGATCCAATGCAGGCGAAAGTGTTCAAGATTATGCCAGTGATCTTTACAGTATTCTTGCTGTTCTTCCCGGCAGGTCTGGTGTTGTACTGGATTGTGAACAACTTGATCACGATCTTGCAGCAAACACTGATCAACAAGTCTGTTGCCAAAGACCGTGCTAAACGCGATGAGGCAACACCAGTCAACTAAGTTGTATTGATGGGCTGAATAAATCCGCTTAAGATGGTAATCTTGAGCGGATTTTTTTTGCTGTACTTTTAAGTTTTTCTAGGTGAATGTTATGCTCGACCGAACTACGATTGCTGCGATTGCAACTCCCCCAGGACGTGGCGGTGTAGGTGTCATTCGCCTGTCAGGTCCCAAGTCTTATGAAATTGCCCAGGCCTTGAGCCAAAAAGATTTGCCTAAAGCCCGTTTTGCCGGTTTTCGCCAGTTCTATGATGCAGCTGGTGAAGTGATGGACGAAGGTCTGGTGATCTGCTTCCCGAATCCGAATTCCTTTACTGGTGAAGATGTAGTAGAACTGCAAGGTCATGGTGGCCCGGTGATTCAGAATGCCCTGTTGGGCCGTTTGCTGGAACTGGGTGCCACTGCAGCCAAAGCCGGTGAATTCTCGATGCGTGCCTTTGAGAATGGCAAGCTGGATCTGGTACAGGCTGAAGCCATTGCCGATCTGATTGATGCGACCTCCCAAGCGGCTGCCCGGTCTGCAGTCCGTTCTCTACAAGGGGCATTCTCGACTAAGGTCAATACGGTATTAGAACAGCTGATTCATTTGCGTTTGCATGTCGAAGCGGCGATTGATTTTCCTGAAGAAGAAATCGACTTCCTGGCGGATGGCAAGATTTTAAATCTGCTGGATGGCGTGGCGAATGCCGTCACTCAGGTTCAGCAATCTGCACGTCAGGGTCAGTTACTGCGCGAAGGTCTACAAGTGGTGATTGCCGGTAAACCGAATGCAGGTAAATCTTCCTTGCTCAATGCCCTAGCAGGTAATGAACGTGCGATTGTGACCGATATTGCCGGGACAACCCGTGATGTATTGCATGAAAAGATCACATTGAATGGCCTGCCGATTACCCTGACCGATACTGCTGGTCTGCGGGAAACCGGCGATATCGTGGAAAAAGAAGGTATTCGCCGCGCGATTAAAGAAATTGAACAGGCCGATCTGCTGTTGCTGGTTTATGACCTGAGCCAAGGTGATGACCCATTACAACTCGCTCAAGAATATTTTGCCGAGCATCTCGAGCCAAAACGTCTGATCCTGATTGGGAATAAAGCCGATTTGACCGGTGCCGATGCTGTCATGGGGGATTTTAACGGCTTCCGTCACATTACCGTTTCAGCCAAGCAAGAAACTGGCGTCCAGTCGCTCATAGATGCGATTACGGCGCATGCAGGCTTCCAGCCTGAAGAAGATACCTTTATTGCCCGTACCCGCCATTTAGACGCAATGAAGCGCACTCAGATGTACCTAGCTGAAGCCCGTGAGCAACTTGTAGTGTATAACGCAGGTGAACTGGTCGCAGAGTCTTTACGTCTGGCACAGAATGCGCTGGGCGAAATTACGGGTGACTTTAGTGCGGATGACCTGCTGGGCAAGATCTTTGGATCGTTCTGTATTGGAAAATAATCCTTAAGTTATATAAAAAAGCCCTCAAATGTGGGCTTTTTTATTAGGCTTTTAGCTGCAATTTTTGATGCCATAACCAAAGGATTAGACAGAGTGCACTGATCGCCACACAGAAACTGATCACGGCAAATCCTAAGCCGAAGTGATCAGCCAGATACCCCACCGCGATAATCGGCACAATCGTGCCCAAATAGCCAATAAACAGGTAAGTCGACATCACGGCTGCCCGATTTTGCAAGGTTGTGATCGCATGAATCACACCGAATGCGCCCATTAAGGCAAAACCATGTCCAATCCCGAATAAGATATCACTGGCGAAGAACAAGATACTTGCTTTAAGGATCATACAAAGAGCAAGGCTAACCAAGCTCACCAGCATAATCATCAAGCCAATATTCAGACATTTCTTTGCAGGAACAGCTTTAGCAAAGAACTGCACCACAGCAGAAATCAGCAAAATACAGGTAATGGCGGTACCGCTGACCAAAGGACCATGCCAGGGCAAGATATCCTGCACAAAAGACGGTGACAGTGAAGCAAATAAACTGAAAGCAGCAAAGGCATTAAATGCAGTTAATCCCACAATCATGAACACAGCATGATACTGAGGTTCAGGACGCAGTAATTTCGGTGCAATACTAAAAGGCTGACGTTCAAAAGCAGGGGTTTTTAGCCAGAATAATCCGACAAAACACAGCACAGCCCCCAAAATAATAGGCAGGTATGGAGTAATTAATGGGGTTTGAGAGAACTGCGCAATCACTCCACCCACAAACGGCCCCAAACCAAAGCCTATGGCCGTCAGAATCGATACCAGCTGCGGTGCAAGCTGCTTATGAGTCTCTGGAATGGTTTGCATCATGCCCAGCATTGCTGAAGTGGTCATCAGGCCTGAAGCAATGCCAATAATAAAACGACCCACCGACAAAATCAGCGCATTCTCGGCAAAGACTGAAATGACCAAGCCAATGCTAATAAATACCAGGCCAATTTGCAGGGTTCTTAAGAAACCAATCGTGTTGCTGGTACGTCCCAGGAATAACAAGGTACCCAGACAGCCAAACATATAGGCGACAAAAATATAGGTAATCTGGCTTGGGGATAAATGCCAGATCTGTTGATAAATGGGGTAAAGCGGACTTGCCAGTGCTGTACCGATGGTACCCATAATCAATGCAAGACTGACCATGGCGAAAGGTCGCCATGAGATATTTTCTGTCATGTAGCTGCCGTAAAAGTTTCACCACACTTTAAAAAGAATGATGTGGAAGAAAGAAGAGAATGGGTGGCAGTGTATCGGTTAGATGAAAAAGCGGTCAATTATCTTGCTGTAAACAAAACAAAAATATTGAGCTAAACAATCAGCCATAACGTTTTAATAATTTTAAAAACTCAGCCAGTTTTTCTTCATTGACTGCAGCTTCTCCAATGACATGCTCTCTTAAATGGGTTTCGATCAATTCATTCATCAAACCGTTTATGGCACCTTTAACGGCTGCAACCTGTTGCAGGACCTGAATACAACCTGCTTCAGGATTCAGGAGAGACTGCTCTACAGCGTTCATCTGACCTTGCAAGCGCCGTACCCGGTTTAATATTTTTTTATCATCATGTACATGACTCACCACAAATCTCCAAAAATAAATATACTAGGGGGGAGTATTAATAACAGTTCCCTTTTATGCAAAAACATAACGCCGATTCGCACAGCCATCAATTTGATGAAGGTAATCCACTCGCACAGAAAAAGATTCTGTTTGCCACGATTCTGACCGCCGTCATGATGGTGCTGGAAGTATTAGGGGGATGGATCTTCCAGTCAATGGCTTTACTTGCTGATGGCTGGCATATGGGCTCGCATGTATTGGCCTTGGGGCTGGCTTACTTTGCCTATAAAGCTGCCCGCCATTATACGAATGACCCCCGCTTTAATATGGGCACCTGGCGGATTGAAATTCTGGCCAGTTATAGCAGTGCAATTTTATTGCTTGTGGTAGCCGGTTTTATGGCGATTCATTCAGTAGAACGTCTATTTTCGCCAGTTCAGATTCATTATAACGAAGCCATTCCAATCGCGATTTTAGGACTATTGATTAATCTGGCCTGTGCCTGGTTGCTGCATGATGATGGGCACCATCACCATGATCATCATCATGGGCATTCCCATCACGAGCATGATAATAATCATGGTCATCATGACTTGAACCATAAAGCGGCCTTTCTGCATGTGGTTGCTGATGCTGTAACTTCTGTTCTGGCCATTATTGCCTTGTTTGCTGGAAAATATATGGGCTGGGATTTTCTCGATGCAGTACTGGGACTGGTCGGCTCAATCCTGATTGCACGCTGGGCGATTGGCCTGCTAAAGCAAAGTGCCAAGACTTTACTGGATGCCGATATGGATGCCCCAGTGGTCGAAGAAATACGTGAAGTCATTGCTGAATATGGGAATGATCTGCATTTAACTGACCTGCATGTATCGAGAGTCGGTAAAGGTAAATTTTCCTGTTTTGTTGCCGTTCAAACGGGAATCCCCATTAGTGCTGATCAAATCCGTGAGGCGATCTCTATTCATGAAGAAATTGTGCATATCTCGGTGGAAGTGAATCAGCATTAAAGGGGCAATGTTCCACGTGAAACATGATTGATTGATCAGTTCGATTTGAACATCAGGCTACATAAAATAGTCAGAATTTTCTTTTTAAAAAGACTAAAATCGAAACACATTTAACTTGCACCTGAGCAGGACATTCATGCAAATAAGAAATATGCTGCTGGCTTTGACCCTCTTCCCTGGCCTTAGCTTTGCCAATGTGGATACAGTTAAAGCCAATCTGGCAAAAAACAGTCCCAACCTGAAAATTGAAAATATTCAGCCTACCGAAATGAAAGGAATCTATAGCGGTTCCATGCAGGGGCAGATTGTCTATCTGAATGAAGATGCCCAGCATCTCCTAGCTGGTTCAATGTTCCGTATTCAGGACCAGCATAATCTGACTCAGGATTTATTACTCAAACAAAACAGTGTCGACTGGAAAAAGTTACCGCTACAGGATGCGATTAAATCAGTCAGAGGGACAGGAAAACGTCAGCTTGCCATCTTTTCTGACCCAAATTGCCCGTATTGTAAACAACTTGAAGTAGAGCTGAAAAAACTCAAAGATGTCACGATTTATACCTTCATTCTGCCTTTAAAACAGCAGTCAATTGCGCCGTCCAAACAGGTTTATTGTGAAAAAAATCCAGCACAGGCTTGGGAAGACCTGATTGATCAAGGTATACAACCTAAATCGAAAAAGAGCTGTGCCAACCCGATTGAACGTAATAAACAGCTGGCACAATCACTCGGTGTAAATGGCACACCAGCGATTATTTTCTCGAATGGTTTTAAAGTCATGGGCGCTCAGCCAGCAGAACAGATTGAACAAGGTTTCAAAGAATTCGGCCTGTAAAATTCTGACTATACTCAATAAATAAAAAAGAGCACTTAAACCAGTGCTCTTTTTATGAAATAAACTTATTCCAAGCAGGGCTTAGATCCGTTTACGTTTGGTCACCATATTGTAGATAAACAGGATGACTACGGCACCGATCACTGAGGCAATAAAGCCTGCGGCAGAATCTTGGGAGTACAAGCCCAGCATACGTCCGGCAAAGGTCGCAACCAGTGAACCGGCAATCCCCAGCAGGGTCGTAACAATGAATCCAGCTTTGTCATCACCAGGATGAATCGCGCGTGCAACCAGACCCGCAATAAAACCCACTACAATCGCAACGATAATTGACCACATCAGCATACTCCTTGTTATCATGTCTTTGTTTTTACATCATGTTTATCTTGCGGCAAGAAAAGCACTGAAAAAAGTCATGTCCTGCAACGGGCTGTTGCGTTTTTGTTTGCTGTGTTACTGAAATGATTCAAGAAATAAAAAAAGTGGCACGAAGCCACTTCTTTTAAACCGGTTCTTAAAGACCGATTTCACCAATAAATGGAATATGACGGTATTTTTGATCATAGTCCAGACCGTAACCAACAATGAACTTGTCTTCGACTTCAAAGCCCAGAAATTTTACTTCCAGCTCGATTTCACGACGTGAAGGTTTGCTCACCAAAGTGCATAGTTCAATTGAGTTTGGCTGACGGGTTTGCAGGATTTCCAGGACTTTGCTTAAGGTATTACCTGAGTCGATAATATCTTCAACCACTAGCACATCTTTACCACGGATTTCACCGTCCAGATCTTTCAGGATTTTGACATCACGGCTCGAAATCGTACCGCCGCCGTAGCTGGATACAGTCATGAAGTCGAGTTCATGTGGCTTGGTAATGGCACGACACAAGTCTGCCATGAAAATCACTGAACCGCGTAACAAACCGATAAGTACAAGCTCTTTGTCACTATTGGCATAGTGTGCATCGATTTTAGCACCAAGCTCTTTGACTTTAGCTTGAATTTCTTCAGCGGAAATCATTACGCTCATTTGAACGGTCATGGGTAGATACCTAAAAAATAAAAATAGCAAAATAAAAAAGGTGTTGACCTGCAACACCTGAATTGCAGCAATTTTAATACATCCTTGCTTGAGATGCACCTGTTTTACTTGCTGTAAATGTAATCAATTTTTGAGCTGCTGTGAATCTCTCTTCAGCGCAAAGACACAGACGGCGAAGATTGCAGCCAAAATGATCCGATGCTGACGCGATTTATTGGGCCTTGACATAGACAGCCTGTCCATAGACATAAGTTGCTGCAATATTACGGTCATCTCCCAGCATGGTCAGTGCAAAAAAGGTATCTTCAATATTTTTGGCCCTGCTCTGCCGTAGTTGTTGTAAAGCGGTGGCATTGAGATCCAGCACCACAAAGTCTGCTTCTTTGCCCATATTGAAATTCCCCAAACGGTCATCCAGACTTAAGGCTTTCGCACCACCCAGGGTCGCATGATATAGCGACTCAAAAGCCGAAAGTTTTTCTCCTTGCAGCTGTTGTACTTTATAAGCCTCATTCAGGGTTTGTAGCTGGTTAAAGGAGGTTCCTGCCCCGATATCGGTACCTAAGCCGACTTTCACGCCTTTATCCCAGGCTTTCTTCAGCGGAAATAAACCGCTACCCAGGAACAGGTTTGAGGTTGGACAGAAGGCAATCGCAGAGTCGGTTTGATGCATAAAATCCCACTCCCCTTCTTCCAGATGCACACAATGCGCAAATACGGATTTAGCGCCGGTCAGTCCATAATGATGATAGACATCCAGATAGCCTTCACGTTCCGGAAAGAGTTCTTTTACCCAGGCAATCTCATTTTTGTTTTCACTGAGATGAGTATGGATATAAACATCTGGATATTCGACTTTTAACTGCCCTGCTTTTTCCAGCTGTTCAGGCGTTGAGGTCGGAGCAAAACGTGGCGTAATCGCATAAAGATTACGTCCTTTACCATGCCATTTCTCAATCAGGGCTTTAGAGTCGCTATAGGCAGATTCTGCAGTATCCGTCAGGGCTTCAGGTGCATGGCGGTCCATTAGCACTTTACCGGCAATCAGACGCATATTCTGTGCTGTAGCCGCTTCGAACAGTGCTTCTACCGAGGCTGGATGAACGGTACAGAACACCAAAGCTGTGGTTGTACCATTTTTCAGCAATTCCTGAATAAAGAACTGTGCAATTTTCTGGCTATACGCCGGATCCTGAAACTGGATCTCGGTCGGGAAGGTATAAGTATTTAACCATTCTAGTAGCTGTTCCCCATAAGCACCGACCATTTCAGTTTGCGGGAAATGGATATGGGTATCGATCATACCCGGAATGATGAGCTGTTCAGGATAATGAGTAACATGCAGACCTTCAGGAAGCTGCTGCTGACCTTCCTGCCAGGAACCAAACCACTGGATTATTCCATTTTTTATGATGAGTAAACCATCTTCTATATAACGCACTTGGTCGTGAATTTCACGTGCTTGGGCAACTGTATTCTGGATATCGAGGAAACGACCGCGGATGGCTGTCGTTGCAATGTGAGAAGACATTGAAAACCTGCACTTTGTAATTTTTTCGATTGATTGTAGCTGAAAAGTTCTAGCCTGTATGGGAAATACACAACTAAAAATCCCCAAATTTTAACAATGCAAAATAGCGGCCAAGATCAAAGCAATTATCACGAGATTTTTAAATTAGATTTAAATAAAGAAAATGATGTTCATTAAAGTAGCCAAAACGATCACTGGCCTGAAATAAAAAAAGCCCGCATTTTGCGGACTTATCAGGAATGCCGAAGCAATTATTTATAGCGCTGTTTCATTGTATTTTTTGCTATGACGGATTGATAACCAGGCGGTAATCGTCAGCACAATGACAATAAAGCTCAGGGAAATCCAGATCGGCATATGGAATACTTCCAGCATCAGCATCTTGAAGCCGATAAAGACCAGAATGATCCCGAGGCCATAAGGCAGATAGTACATTTTTGATGCAGCACCAGCGAGCAGGAAGAACATGGCACGCAGACCCAGAATCGCCATCAGGTTCGCTGTTAAAACAATAAAGGGATCGGTGGTGACAGCGAAAATGGCTGGGATCGAGTCTACCGCAAAGATCACATCAGAAGCTTCCACCAGAATCAGCACCAGAAATAATGGCGTTGCCCACAGGACACCGTTCTGATGCACAAAAAATTTATTGCCACGCATTTGCGGCGTAATCCGGATATGTTTGCGTAGCCATTTCAGAACTGCCATATCTTCAATATCGGTATGCTCTTCTCCTTGGCCGCGCAGGAATTTAAAACCGGTATACACCAGGAACGCACCGAAGAGATACAGAATCCAGGAGAACTCCTGTACGAACCATGCGCCAATAAAAATAAAGATGGTCCGCAGAATAATGGCACCCAAAACGCCATAGAGCAGCAGCTGGCGTTGCAGTGCAGGAGGAATAGCAAAGGCAGCAAAGATCATCAGCCAGACAAAGACATTATCAATTGCCAGAGATTTTTCCAGCAAATAACCGGCAAAGTATTCCATCACCTTCTGGTTTGCCAGAGCAGCCCCTGAAGTCTGTTCCAGATACAGCCATAATGCACCGCCAAATAGGGTCGCTACACTGACCCAGGCAATACTCCAGTAGGCGGCAGTACGGACTTTGGTGGGCTGTCCGTGCTGATGCTTAAAGCCGATAAAATCGATGACCAGCATCACTGCAACGATAATGAAAAAAGCCAGATACAGCCAAGGTGTACCAATTGTTTCCATGGGAATTCTCCACATCTGACAATCGGCCATAAAAAAACCTTGACCTGCTGTCAGATGAAATACATCTATAACAACATGATCAAGGTCTTGCCTACATCTTTGTGCTTTACTGGATGAGATCCAGCAGTATTTCAAGATGCTCAGATACCGACTTTTTGCAAAGTGTAATGACGATATTCTGACACGTTCAAAAACTAAAATTTCATTCTTAAACGTTTGGAGGAGGCTACTCCCCTTGTTCAAACTCAATTCTGTTTGAGCAATTGCTCAATATCAAATGAGCATGACAGATTTTATGCATAATCACAAATTATTTTACAAAAAGCAGCGTTTAATCAGCAGCTTTGGGCAGAAAGTCCAAACGCTGAACCAAATAAAGACTAAGCAGAAATCCAAGAATCGCCAGCCCTGCGCCTACCCAGCCAATGCTCGATAGCCCAATCTGAAGTGTGACTATACTGCCAAGCAAAGCTCCTCCGCCAATCCCGACGTTATACAGGCCTGAATAAATGGCCATGGCAACATCTGTGGCATCTGCAGCTAGGTTCAGGGTTTTGGATTGTAGAGCCAAGCTGAAACCAATGATGCTCAAACCCCACAGCAGAGATAAGCCAGAGAGGCCTGTGACTGTGCTCGACAAGGGCAATAACAGCAGCATGGAAATAACCAGTCCAAAAGTAAAAGCAGGAATAGTCATTTTCGGAAACTGTGCGGCAAAGCGGCCAAACAGATAAGAACCCAGGAATCCTGCTCCGCCATAAACCAGAAGTAAAGTTGTGGTCTGGGCTGAATCAAAGCGGGCGATATTCAGGGAGAATGGTTCAATATAGCTATAAGCGGTAAACTGCGCCGTAATCACCAGAATGGTGAGGGTAAAGACTAGCATCAGGCTTGGACGTTTGATCAGGCTTTTTAAGCTGCTGAGGGAGCCTGAATTGACACTTGGAAGCAATGGCAAGGTTTTGGCCAGAATCAGGCAAATGATCAATGCGAGACACACAATCAGGGCAAAACTATTACGCCAGCCATACGCCTCACCAATCATCCGGCCAAATGGAATACCGAGCACCATTGCCATCGCCGTTCCTGTGGCCAATAAACCGAGTGCCTGAAACTCTTTACCTTTCGGTGCGACCCGAACCGCGAGTGAAGCGGTAATCGACCAGAACAAGGCATGTGCGATGGCAATCCCTATCCGGCTGATCACCAGCATGCTAAAACTCCAGGCAAAATAGGACAGCACATGACTTAAAATAAAGACCGCAAAGACCAGCATCAGTAGAAAACGCCGTTCTATGGCTTTAGTGAGCAGCATGATCGGAAGAGATAGTAGGGCCACGATCCAGGCATAAATGGTCAGCATGATGCCGGCCTGAGTGGCGGACATGGCAAAGCTTTGCCCGATTCCACTCAGTAATGCCACAGGAATAAATTCGGTGGTGTTAAAAATAAAAGCCGCGCAGGCTAAAGCGATGACACCAATCCATTGCTTGGTGACGGAAGAAGCGGAAGATGAGTCAGACATACGAAGTTGCATGCAAAAAGATGCTGCATTCTAATCCTGTCTTTCTCAATTAGGGAGTAGGTAAAATTAAATTTTTGGGGTGATATGTGATGACTAAAACTGCATCACCCTCAATCAGGCAAAATAGAGAAATAAAAAGTTATCAATATTTGAAAAAAATCACAGGAAATGATGAAAGAAAATAAAAAATTTCATCCAATATTAAAAACTTAACAATAATTCATATTATTTCTTTAAGAAGATGTTTTAAATTAAATAAACCAATAATTTTATTAAGAGATCAGCCTTCAGTATGGACATTCAACATCAAGATTCAAAACGCGGCGGTGTATTTTTTATGGAGGAAGATGGTCGACGTCTTGCTGAAATTACATATCAGTGGCAAGAAGCATCGACCATCGTGGCTGATCATACCTGGGTAGATAATTCCTTACGCGGTCAAGGCGTAGCACGCAAAATGCTGGATGTACTGGTCGACTTTGCCCGCAAGAATAGCTTAAAAATTATTCCCCAGTGTTCCTATGTAGATGTCATGTTTAAACGTGATCGCAGCCTACAGGATGTGGCAGCTGCTATTTAGCAATTAAATTAAACTTATCCAAGATAGAGATATGTTGTAATTTGCCTTTAAGTGCAGGTACAGAAATACGCTGCAGCAGGTTATATACGCCATAACCTGCCATCAGGCCTATGCTGTTCCATAACACTTCTTCATATTTGCCTAACAGCGTAAGTATTCCTATCATCAGGCTTACACTGATATAAAAAAATATACGACGGCGAACAAACTGTAAAAGCGTCCAGCCTACAAAAACTGAACTGAGCAGAATGTTGGTCTCGGTCGTCAAGGCCATCTCATTCAGCATAATCAAAAGCATAAAACATATACACAACAACGCTACAGTGAAAATCAGATCTTTTAACATCAGGTTTCACTCCTTCATCATTATCGCTATATATCTGAAATCATTGATTTCCTCTCAGGAGGTAATTGTTAGAAGTTTTCTTTGGAAAAGCAAACCTAAAACAATGTAAGCAAAAACGGATATTTGATTAAAAAATGATCGACTTAAATTAAAATAATTGATTAAATTATGCTTTTAATTCTTTCTTCAGTGAGATGACCTTATGCTACAGCTTTGCTACGCCAGTGAGCGGATAGAATCTGAACAAGAGTTATTACAGGATCTTAGCGATATATTATCTGTAGCGAGAAAATTTAATAAAGCTCACCAAATTAACGGGGTTTTATATTATTCCCACGGCAAGTTTTTTCAATGTCTGGAAGGTGAGGCAGAGGTGGTAGAAAATCTGTTTCAGAGTATTTGCCGTGATCCACGCCATCATCAGGTGCTTCGCTTTCAGGATGCAACGGTAGAACGTCCACATTTCTCGGAGTGGTCGATGAAATATGTCCATAAACATAGTGAAATTTCTTCTTTATTTTCACGTTTAGGTTTAGGCCAATTTGAACCTCATGCACTGCAACAGGAACAACTGGGTGGATTCCTGGAACTGCTCTATCGTCTGGATGAAAATCAGGCCAATCTTGCTTCTCCTCAAGGTTATAAACAGCGTGGTTATATTCCCTATTTTTAATTGATGCTAAAAAATAAAAAAGTCCGCATAGCGGACTTTTTTGTTGCCAATGATGATCTAAGTCATTTCAATCATGACCTTTAAAGCCTTTTCGTCAGAGGCATGTTTAAACACATCATAGGCCTTTTCAAATTCAGCAAACTTGAAGTGATGGGTGGCCAGTTTTTCCAGTGGCAGTTTGCCGGAGCAGCAGGTTTTGAGCAGCATCCCGGTGGTATTGGTATTGACCAGGCCAGTGGTGATGGTCAGGTTTTTAATCCAGAGTTTATTCAGTTCAAAATTGACGGATTTACCATGTACACCGACATTGGCCAGATGACCGCCTTCTTTCACAATATGCTGGCAAATATTCCAGGTGGCTTCCAGGCCCACCGCTTCAATGGCACAGTCCACTCCTCTTCCATCAGTGAGGTCCAGTACACGTTGAATAGCATCCTCATTGGCTGAATTCACGGTATGGGTGGCACCGACAGTTTTGGCAAATTCCAGCCGGTTATCATCGACATCGACCATGATGATATTGGCTGGAGAATAAAACTGAGCAGTGAGCAAGGCACTCATGCCGATTGGGCCGGCACCGACAATCGCCACATTGTCTCCCGGTTTGACCTGACCATATTGCACACCAATTTCATGTGAGGTCGGTAAAATATCTGAAAGAAAGACCGCAACATCTTCATTCAGACCTTCTGGTAGGTGATAGAGAGAAGTATCGGCAAATGGGGTTCGGACATATTCGGCATGAGTGCCGTCAATCATATAGCCCATGATCCAGCCACCCTCGTTTCTACAATGGGCATATAGCTGTTTCTGACAGTTTTCGCAGGTGCCGCAGCGGCTGACACAGGAAATAATCACCCGATCGCCCTTTTTAAAGTGGCGGATTCAAGCGGCAAGTGCAACAGTATAAAAACCAGCCATAACTTCACTCGGTGTATACCAACCTAGTGTTTTTCTAGGACGATGGTTGAGTGCAAACTCTATCTGCTCTATTTGTTCGTTTGACACGCCATCAAACGATGATGATTTTGGTAGATATTGACGGATTAAACCATTCGTATTTTCATTTCTAGCTCGCTGAATAGACTTGTAAGGATCAGCAAAATACGTCTCTATGCCAGCATCAGTAATTCTTTTGTGTTCGGAAAATTCTTTGCCATTATCAAATGTCACACTATAAGCATGGCTCATTTGTAAACGATCTAATGCACAAGTAATCGTTTGAGAGGATGCTCTTATTGGCCCTAAATGAACAATATGTACATACAGGCTCTTTCGATCAACGAGAGTCAATAAAGCACCTTTATGATGTTTACCAATCACCGTGTCACCTTCGAAATCTCCTAAACGTTGTCGTTGATCAATGACCTGGTGTCGGCAGTGAATACTTGTTTTATCAATGATTTGACCCCTACGATCCGTGTTTTTGTAACCGCGTTTTCGATATTTCTTCTGATGCCTTAAATGTAGATGAAGTTTACCGCCTTTTGATTTATCTTGATAAATGTACTGGTAAATCCACTCATGTGAAGGTATATCCAGCCAACCGCGTTGTGTTAAAGCACCTGAAATTTGTTCGGGTGACCAGTCCAAACCAATCAAATAATCAATATAAGCGAAGGCAAATGCTGTCATTGATGATGAAGGACGGTACCGTCTTTGACTTGCAAATTTAGCTGCCTGTTGAGCTCTATATCCACGTTGCCCAGTATTTCTTTTTAATTCACGGTAGATGGTTGATCGTGAATGTCCTAATTCCCGAGCAAGGGTAGCGATTGAACTTTTACTTTTCAAAGTAGCATAAATTTCGTATCTTTCATCTTGAGAAAGTTGGGTGTATTTCTTCATTGTGTGCTTTCCAATTGCGAGTTGAAAAAGTCTAATGATTCTATGAATACACCTAACTTTTTCAACTAACTACAAATGTGTTGCACTTGGGATTTGAATCTGCGAGTTTTGAACTGCGGAACCGACTTCTTCCACAATACCAATACCTTCATGACCGAGAATCCGGCCATTAAAGCTGCCGGTTTTTTCTTTTGCGACCTCTTCAATTTCGGGGTTTTTACCTTTCCAGATCCCGAGGTCGGTACCACAAATGGTGACTTTGCTAAGTTTGATAATGGCATCAGTAGGTTGCAGAATTTGGGGAATAGGACGTTCTTCAAAACGAATATCATTGGCGCCGTAATACACCATGGCTTTCATTGTTGTCATGACAGATCTCCTAAGGAAATGAGGGTCTGAACAAGAGAGATAAAGCTATTTTTTTGCTGCCTTTACAGCCTGGAAAATCATCAGGAGGGTGAAGGATAAAAGAGGATCGAAATACTGTTGTTCCTATTGATTGTGCCTAGAGCACTCAAAGATTGCAATGAGTCTTATGTTCAGATTGCAACAAAAGATAATGAAAAGAAGAAAGATAAATTTTAGCTGTTTTAACAGTGAAATAAGAAAGTTGATTTGAACTTGAATGAAGTTTAATTTTCTTAAAAAAGATAGAAAGCGAATTTAATTTTTAAAATAAAAAAGCCCGCTATTACGGGCTTTTTTATATAAATTTTTAAGCTTTTAAAGCGCTAATCAGTTTCTGATGTAGCCCGCCAAAACCGCCATTGGACATGATCACCACGGCATCGCCCTCACCTGCTTCAGCCACTACGGTCTGGATAATCTCATCCAGAGTACGTGCGACTACAGCTTTATTTGGCGCAGCGTCAATTACCGGTTGCAGATCCCAGTCCAGACCTTCAGGTTGATACCAGATCACTTCATCCGCCAGACGCGCGGAATGTGCCAAGCCATCTTTATGACTGCCCATACGCATAGTATTGGAACGTGGTTCAATAATTGCCCACAGCTTACGTTCACCGAGACGCTTGCGTGCGCCATCAAGGGTGGTATCAATCGCGGTTGGGTGATGGGCAAAGTCATCATAGACTTCAATGCCGCGTACAGTGTCCAGCAGTTCCATACGGCGCTTAACACCGCCAAAGTTTGAAAGTGCTTCACAAGCCGTTTCAATAGAGACACCGACATGTTCAGCAGCAGCAATCGTTGCCAGTGCATTGGCTACACTATGCTGACCCGTCATATTCCATTTCACTTCGCCTTTCACGATACCGTATTGGAGTACCTTGAAGTGAGAACCATCTTCTGAAAGCTGTTCAGCATAAAGCTCAGATTTTTCATTGGCATCTAATGAAGTACGAACCACAGGCGTCCAGCAGCCCTGCTCTAGCACTTCATCAATATTCGTTTCAGTAATTGGCGTAATAATGCGGCCTTCACTTGGAATGGTACGCACTAAATGGTGGAACTGTTTCTGGATCGCTGCCAGATCATCAAAGATATCGGCATGGTCAAATTCCAGATTGTTCAGAATCGCCGTTTTAGGATGGTAATGCACGAACTTGGAACGCTTGTCGAAAAAGGCAGAATCATATTCATCGGCTTCGACACAGAAGTATTTGCCGCCACCTAAACGCGCACTTTCAGAAAAGCCAAGCGGGACACCGCCAATCAGGAAGCCAGGTTCTAAACCTGCCTGATCCAGTACCCATGCCAGCATGGTGGTGGTTGTGGTTTTACCATGCGTACCGGCTACACCTAAAACGTGTTTACCTTGTAGGACATGATCTGCCAGAAACTGCGGGCCTGAAATATAAGGCAGGCCTTCGTTCAGCATATATTCCACGGCATCAATACCACGTTTCATGGCATTGCCGACAATCACCAGATCCGGATGCGGCTGTAAATGGCTATGGTCATAGCCCTGCATTAAAGTAATGCCTGCATTTTCCAGCTGGGTCGACATCGGTGGATAAACGTTTTGATCCGATCCTGTCACCTTATGGCCCAGATCACGTGCCAGTAATGCCAGTGAACCCATAAAGGTGCCACAAATACCCAAAATATGCAGATGCATCTACTTCACTCCATTTTGCCTGACACATCACTTTGTACTGGTGCTGTTGCCATGATTTATTCGATTTGCAAGCAACGATAGCAAGGCTTTGACCGAAAAGATAGTCAAAGTTCAAGCATTCCTGCGGGATTTTTTAAATCCTGTTTCACAGACAAATTCAGGGAAATTTTCAAGCTTCCAGAATATCTTTTAGCAAAATAAATCGTAAAATAAGCCCGAACTTTTTGCAGAGTGCATGCAGATGCTACCGGCTCTCTTTCTTCTGGTGATTGCCAACTGTTTTATGACCCTGGCCTGGTATGGACATCTCAAATTCCTGCCGCATGATGCACCGCTGTGGCAGGCGATTTTATTTAGCTGGGCCATTGCCCTGTTTGAATATAGCCTGATGATTCCAGCAACCAAATTATTGGCCCAACAGGGACTGGCGGTGGGTCAAATGAAAATTACCCAGGAAGCCGTCACTCTACTGGTCTTTGTTCCCTTTATGATTTTCCTGTTCAAACAGCCGTTTAAACTGGATTATTTATGGGCAGCGCTGTGTCTCTGTGGCTGTGTCTATTTTGTATTCCGCAGTTCCTGAAATCATCTACTAGCCACTACTTCCCTATTTTTATTCCAGTTTTTAAGAATCCAATAAAAAAATAAGAAAAATCGAGCCTTGCTTTGACCGTTAAATTTTATGAAGCTGAAAAATCAGTCTATAATATGCATTCCTATTCAAGCTTGGCTCTCTCGTCGAGATTTATCTTTCTTACTTTAATCTCTGGAAAATTTGCAATGAATGCGGCTGCTGCACAAGATACTCCTCTCGTAGGTATTATCATGGGTTCTCAATCAGATTGGGCAACTCTCGAACACACTGCCAAAATGCTCAAGCAGCTTGGTGTCCCATTTGAAGCCGAAGTCGTTTCCGCACACCGTACCCCGGACCGTCTGTTTGAATATGCTGAACAAGCGCGTGATCGTGGTATTCAGGTGATTATTGCCGGTGCAGGTGGTGCAGCGCATTTACCAGGTATGTGTGCAGCCAAAACTGATCTGCCAGTACTGGGTGTACCCGTCAAATCTTCGATCTTAAATGGTGTCGATTCATTGCTTTCTATCGTGCAAATGCCAGCGGGTATCGCCGTAGGAACATTGGCGATCGGTCCTGCCGGTGCAACCAATGCAGCCATTATGGCAGCACAGATTTTAGGTTTAACCCGTCCAGAGATCGCAAAAAATGTCGCAGATTTCCGCGCGGCACAAACCGAGAAAGTCGCAAGTAACAATATTCCAGGTCAAATGTAAGTCCAAGCTTAATACGGGATCAAACACAATGGATAAAACCATCGGTATTTTTGGTGGCGGCCAGTTAGGTCGGATGATGGCACAAGCCGCACTACCTCTAAATATTCAATGTACGTTCTTTGAAGCCAATACGGACTGCCCTTCTGCGGCTTTGGGTCCGGTTTTCTCAACAAAAGCTGTAAATGGCTTGCAGGATTTCATCAATAGCGCAGATGTCTTCAGCCTGGAGTTTGAAAATACACCCCTAGCTGATGTCGACGTTTTAACGCAAAACAAAGATCTGCATCCGCCTCGTCAGGCTTTAGCTATTGCACAACATCGTCTGTCTGAAAAGGCACTATTTGATGAACTGGAAATTCCGGTTGCACCATATAAAGCGGTGACTTCAGTCGAAAGCTTGCAGGCGGCCGTTGCTGAGCTTGGCTTACCGATCGTGCTAAAAACCTCTCGTGGTGGTTATGACGGCAAAGGCCAGTTCGTTCTACGTTCAGCAGATCAGATTGATCAGGCCTGGGCGGAACTCGGCCCTGCTGGTGAATTGATTGCCGAAAGTTTTGTGACTTTCTCGCGTGAAGTATCCATCATTGCGGTACGTGGTCAAAATGGTGATGTCAAAACCTGGCCATTGGCTGAAAATCATCACCATAACGGCATCCTGTCGCATTCCATCGTTCCGGCACCCAATAGTGCGGATCTGCAGCCAGTCGCGCAGGATTACATCACTCGCCTGCTCAATCACTTGAATTATGTGGGTGTCTTGACCCTTGAGCTGTTTGTGACAGACAAAGGCCTGTATGCAAATGAAATGGCACCACGTGTGCATAACTCAGGTCACTGGTCGATTGAAGGCGCTGTCTGCTCGCAGTTTGAAAACCATATTCGTGCGGTCGCAGGTCTGCCACTGGGTTCAACTGAAGTGGTGCGTCCAACCGTGATGGTGAACATTATCGGTCAGCATCCCAAATCTGAAGATGTCCTGACTTTAGAAGGCGCACACCTGCATCTGTACAATAAAACAGAACGTGAAGGTCGCAAGATTGGTCACATCACTTTGATGCCCACAGACAGCGCTCAGCTGACCACTTTATGCCGTCAACTGGCGAAGATTTTACCGAATCCATTGGCATTGAGCGAAGATATGACCATCTAAGCTTTAAGCTGCTGATAAAAAAAGCGATCACTTCGGTGATCGCTTTTTTATTTGTCCAGATTCAGGCATGATTGCGCCTCTTTAAAAATCCCCTGTCATTGGTCGGATCATTTTTAAAATCAATTGCTTATAAACTGATCAATTGAGTATAAATATAATAATTTAATTCGCTGCTATTTTGGGCTGAATTCTGGGTTATTCACTTGTGGATAAACTTAATATTGAGTTTGAATTTAAAACTGGAAATAGATTTTGAATTTAAATCCATAAAAATAAATTCAAATTTAAAAATGAACTTTGAATTTAAACTTCGCTGCTTAAATTTAAATTTAAATTCAAAAATATGAATTCAAATTTAAAAGCTGATCAATGAATTCAAAGTTCTGAATTTAAATATAGTTACTTCTAATAAAAATGAATTTAAAATAGAAATACTATATACCAGAAGCCTTTGGCTGATTGAGCAGTCCTGATCTAAAGACAAGTTATCCACAATAAATTTTTAAATTCAAAAGTAATTTCCTGAGTTTTGAATTTAAATTTAAAAAATGAGCCTGATTTGAATTTAAAATGGACTTGTGGATAAGTTTTTAAATTTAAAAGCTACAAAATGAATTCAAAAGTGTAGGAATTATGAATTTAAATTTACGCATTGGCGCTTTAATTTTCGTCATGAGCTGCTAAGGTAGAAACATAATTCAAAATCTAAATATTTAAGGGTCTTATGCAACGGCTTGCACTTTTTGTTGGTTCTTTGGTTTTAGCTGCTACACAGGCACAGGCAGAACTGATTATTAATGGTCAGCGTGTGACATCAACGGATATATCCTCTGTTCCGAGCAGCCCCGTCAATTATGCGTCCCAAAATAATTTTCAGAATTGTCTTGCCAATTTGCGCAGTCAGGCGATTGCACAAGGCGTAAGTGGTTCAACCTACGATCGTTATACGCAAAATTTAACACCCGATTATTCTGTGATTGAAAAGCTGAATTATCAGCCTGAGTTTTCGACTCCGATCTGGGATTATCTGTCCGGACTGGTGGATGAAGAACGTGTACAACTGGGTCGACAAAAACTGCAGCAACATCGTGAGGTATTAAACCGGATTAGCGCAGCCTATGGAGTGCCGGCAGAAACCATCGTAGCCGTATGGGGCGTAGAAAGTAATTTTGGAGACATTTCCGGGAAATATCCTTTATTACAGTCTTTGGGTACTTTGAGTTGTGAAGGTCGTCGTCAAAGTTATTTCCGTGGTGAGTTCTTCACCACTATGAAACTGTTACAGCGTGGTGATGTCTATGAAAGCCAGCTCAAAGGTTCATGGGCAGGCGCATTTGGTCACACCCAGTTTATGCCATCAACCTATGATGAACTAGCGGTAGATTTTGATGGGGATGGTCGTCGTGATTTAGTCGGCAGTATTCCTGATGCACTGGCTTCTACAGCCAATTTCCTGAAAAAACGTGGCTGGCAGACTGGCCAACCTTGGGGCTTTGAAGTAAAAATTCCACAAGGCATGTCTGTTTCAGGCGAAGGCCGACGCAATAAAAAATCACTGAGTAGCTGGATGAACCGTGGTGTGGTGCGCGCTGACGGTACTTCGCTATTGCAGGGCAATTTATCAGAATCTTCTCAGGCTGGCTTATTGGCACCTGCAGGTGAAAATGGCCCGGTATTTTTAGTCTTTAAGAATTTTGATGCTATTTACAGCTATAATGCAGCAGAAAGTTATGCTTTAGCGATTGCACATTTATCTGACCGCTTACAAGGTAAGGGAGGCATCCAGGCAACTTGGCCAACCGATGATCCAGGTACGTCACGTGCGGAACGTCGCGAGATCCAGCAATTCCTGTTAAACCGTGGCTATGATATTGGTGAGGTGGATGGTCTGATTGGAGATAAAACCCGCCAAGCGATTCGTCAGGAACAGAACCGTCTAGGTTTAAGCCCGACCGGTCGTGCGGGCCAGCAAATCCTGCGTGCATTTAGAAATGAAAATGCCAAACTAATGATGCGTTAGGAAGAATTTAGACATGATCTAAATATAGATCTTCATCATAAAAAAGGTCTGCAAATATGCAGACCTTTTTTATAACTATATATAGTGAGCTTAAAGCTGCTCTTATACAGAGGTAATCGTGCCCAGAACGCGATAACCTGATGCACCTGTCACAGCCGGCAGATTGCCGCTGAGTTGATTCATAAAACGCATCGCCAGCCAGGCAAAAGCCGTGCCTTCTACCCAAGTCGGATTTAAGCCAAGATCGGCTGTGGTTTGTACGCTCCAATGATGTTTGCGTAAACGCCAGCGTAACTGTTCCAATAAATGTGAATTATAAGCACCACCACCACAGACATAGACTTCACCGGTATCCAGACCAGAACGGTAAATGGCTTTTTTAATCGCACGGGTCGTGAGCTTCATTAAAGTAGCTTGCACATTCTCTGGTGTATCTTCAAGTTCATCATATTGAAGATCATTGCGCCAGTCAGCAATCTGTTCATCCAGCCATTCCAGATTAAAGTCTTCGCGGCCGGTACTTTTCGGTGGCTCTTTTGAGAAGAACTCATGTTCCTGTAAACGGTCCAATAGGCTACGGATTGGCGTGCCATAAGCTGCCCAGTTACCATTTTCATCAAAAGGCTGGCCGGTATAACGCTGACACCAGGCATCCATCAGAATATTGGCAGGGCCGGTATCAAAGCCATAGACCTGATCCGGTTGGCCTGCCGGCAGAATACTCACATTGGCAATGCCGCCCAGATTCAGAATCACACGGTGAATACTGTCATGCTGGAAAATATCTTGGTGAAAAGCCGGAACTAAAGGCGCGCCTTGGCCACCAGCAGCCAGATCACGACGACGGAAATCGGAAATGACCGGAATTTGGGTGATTTCGGTAATAATATTTGGATCACCGATTTGCAGGGTAAAGCCATGTTCGGGGCGATGGCGGATGGTCTGACCATGCGATCCAATCGCCTTGATTTGAGATCGATCTAAATTATTTTCTTTAATCAGCGTATTGATACCATGACCAATCATCTGTGCCAGTGCGACATCAGCTTTGCCCATGCGATCGATTTCATTGTCATCTGGCAAAGTTAACGCCATCAGTTCATCACGAAGATCGGGATCAAAAGGCAAGGTGAGGGTGGCATGAAGCTGAAGTGGATCAAAAGAAGCAGCAACAATATCGACACCATCCATGCTTGTGCCGGTCATTACCCCAATATAGATCGCTGTCATGATTATTCTTAAGCCTGCAATGTGCTGAAAAAGTGTTAGTATATCGCACAAATTGAATAACTGATGTATTTGGATTTTGTGATGTCAAATTTCCTGCCGGCTGAAGAACAACTTGCCCTCATCCAACGAGGCACCCACGAAATTATTTCTGAAGAAGACCTTCTGAAGAAATTAAAGCAGAATCGTCCTTTAAAAATTAAAGCGGGTTTTGACCCAACTGCACCGGACCTGCACCTAGGTCATACAGTTTTAATCAATAAATTAAAAGTATTCCAGGACCTGGGTCATGAAGTGTACTTCCTGATCGGCGACTACACTGCGATGATCGGTGACCCAACGGGTAAGAGCGCAACCCGCCCGCCATTGTCACGTGAGCAGGTGCTAGAAAACGCAAAAACTTATCAAGAACAAGTATTTAAAATTCTTGATCCAAACAAAACCAAAGTCGTGTTTAACTCGGAATGGTTTGCACAAAAAACTGCAGCTGACCTGATTCAATTGGCATCACAACAAACAGTTGCACGTATGTTAGAGCGTGATGACTTCACCAAGCGTTATAACAATCAGCAACCGATTGCGATTCATGAATTCTTATATCCACTGGTTCAAGGTTATGACTCAATCGCCTTGGAAGCTGACGTGGAGTTAGGGGGTACAGACCAGACTTTTAACCTGTTGATGGGCCGTACCCTGCAAGGCCGTTATAACCAGGAAGCGCAGGTGTGTATCACTGTGCCAATTCTTGAAGGTCTGGATGGCGTGAACAAGATGTCTAAATCTTTAGGCAACTATATTGGTGTATTTGATGCACCTGGCGCGATGTATCAGAAAGTACTGTCTATGCCAGATTCATTGATTGAGCGTTATTTCGATCTGCTCAGCTTCAAGTCTATAGAAGAAATCCAAGGCTTACTGAAAGAAATCGAAGAAGGCCGTAACCCGCAGGAAGTGAAACGCATTCTTGCGCTGGAACTGGTGGAACGTTTCCATGGTGCTGAAGCTGCTGCTCACGCCCATAAAGGTGCAGGTAATATCATTACTGAAGGTGAACTGCCTGAAGGTACGCCAGAAGTGACTATTTCACGTGGCGAATTTGGTGGTGAGATCTTCATTACTTCAATTTTACGTGAAGCTGGCTTAACCAAAAATGCTGCTCAAGCTAAAGATGCCTTAGGCCGCGGCACTGTAAAAGTGGACTGGAAAACGGTTGATGCGTCTTTTTCTGTGAAAGAGAACGTAACTTTAATTATTCAGGCCAGCAAAAAAGCAATTGCAAAAGTGACCTTCGTTGACTAAGGCTGGTTCTAAGTTATTGAAATAAAAGCAGGCTTCGGCCTGCTTTTATTTTTTAAGCTGTATATGAATTATATAAATATAGAAGTTCAAAAAAAACCTTATAAAAACAACATTTAAATTTTGCCATTTGGCTTGCATTTCTGGTTTTTTGTGTATAAGATTTATTCGTCTAGAGATTCCGTGAAAAGCATATCTAGAGGGTAATGATCAATAACAGACAACTCCATAATTGATCAGGTCTCTAAGTAAAGAGACAAGTTAATATAATGTGAATAACTATAATAATGACATAATGGATCGGGTAAAGATTCAATTCTAAGGAAGAGATTTTGGGAGAGATCTCTTCCTTTTTTATTGGTGTTGTCTGGCTATATGTTCAAGCTTCAATAAATTCAAAACAAAGATGGATGAATCAGCTTGGATTAAGGTTAAATCCATGGTGAGATAAATGGATCATTTTTGAATCTCAATCCATCTATAAAAAGAAAGGTAAATAAGGTGTATCAATACCAGACTGAACAGATGTTTGATGAAGACATCGATTTCATTTTGCGTTTTCTCTTCGAATATGAGTCTGCTGAGCGAAAACAAAAATCTTTTGATCAGGTACAGGCCTTATTTCAGCAATTAGATCTTGCCTCCTACTATTTACTCTTTTCATTAGTCAAAGAACGTCTGCCACGTCGGGCCAAATTATTATTTGCTGCTGAAGACTATAGTGGCAAGAAAGAAGTGATTGAGGAAGTCATGCAACATTGGGTAAAAGATAGATACTCAAATGTGGCTTAACCGATTTTAATCTTCTGCTTATTCTTCTGCGCTTAAGTAAGCTTTCTGGATGATCTGAAATCTAGAAAGATCATATCCTCATTTTTGCTTCTTAAAAGCGGGTGTTAAGAAAAAATCTGTATACAGCAAGGATTTTGATCTTAAAAAAAGCTCCATATATATAAGTCGGATAGAAAACAGCAAAATGTGTAAGCTGATATAAGAAAGTTTCGGAAAATTCTGGATACAGCCCTTAAATTGTACGGTCTTATTTAAAAATCACAGTTTTTTTGATAGTTATCAGGTCTTAATAAATTTTACTGTTTTAAATTGAATTGCAATAAATACGGCTTTTATTGAAGAAAAATGCTCAAAATTTAGATAAAAAAGCGATTTTTTAACGAAATTCGTAGAAAAAAGATACATACGTGAAAAATATAGTGAATTGGGGGTTGCAATGATTCTGAAATCCTCTAGAATGCACCCATACCGACGAGATAGACGGAAACGAACGAAACACGAAGCGTTGAGTTGTTAAGTTTATCGAAGTCCAGCTTCTGGCATTGACGAGATGTTAGAAAGATCATTAAGAGATTATGAAGAACAACTTGTGTGGATTTTTACTGGTTGATTGATCGAAATTATTTTCATTGATTGAATGGTAGAAATTACTCGAAGTTTATTTGAGAAATATTTGTCAGAAAAT